>NZ_JBFULS010000004.1:0-172947 GCF_054049775.1 Methylobacterium sp. P5_C11
GGTCCTGTACCTTCCGGTCCTGTACCTTCCGCCCTACAGTCCCGAGTTCAATCCGATCGAGCAGATCTTCGCCAAGCTCAAGCACCTGCTGCGAACCGCAACCGCCCGCACCGTGCCCGACCTCTGGGTTGCTATCCGCGAGGCCTTCACCCGCTTCACCCCAGACGAATGCCGCAACTGCATCACCGCCGCCGGATATGAGGGCGACTAGGCCGTCGCTACATAGGTGGGAACAGCTCTAGGCGGCGCGGATCGCGGCCGGTTCGGCCACGGCGACCCGATCGCGCCCGCCGTTCTTGGCGGCGTAGAGCGCGGCGTCGGCCCGCCGCATGAGCACGTCGAACGCGACCCCGGGCCGGGCCTGGGCGATCCCGATGCTGACGCTGACCTGCAGTCCCGGGAACTCGGGGACGTTGAGCCCGGCGAAGGTCCGGCGCAGTTCCTCGGCCCGCGCCAGGGCCTCTGCGGGGGACACGCCGGGCAGCAGGCAGGCGAATTCCTCGCCGCCCAGGCGTCCCAGGAGCGCCTCCCGCGGCAGCATGGAGGTCGCCATCGCGCAGAACCCCACCAGCACCGCGTCGCCCACCCCGTGACCGTAACGGTCGTTGACGGCCTTGAAGCGGTCGAGGTCGAACAGCAGCAGGGCCGCGTCGCGGTGCTCGGCGATCGCGGCCTCGGCAGCCCGGGTGAAGGCCCGGCGGTTGCGCACGCCCGTGAGCGCGTCCGTGGATGCGGCGATGCGCTGCTCGCGCTCGGCCCGCTCCTTGACGAGGGCCATGTAGGTGAAGGCCGAGGCGATCGAGAACATCAGGGTGACGAAGCACAGGATCGCCACCCAGGGGGAGGCGAGTGGACTGAGACCCGGCTGCGGCGGCGCGATGAGCGTCGCGGGAATCCGCCCGAGGTAGAAGACACCGTGCAGCCCCAGGATGGTGGCGGCCGTGATCCGGGACGCGAGGCGTTCGCCGCGCCCCCGCCAGATCTCCGCGGTAGCCCCGCCACAATACGCCGCCGCTACCGCGGAGGCGTAGACGATGCGCGCGGCGATCGACCCGTAGAAGGCGGGGATCAGGCAAAGCAGGCACCATCCGAGGGCGCCGGCCATCGCGAGTCCCATGCGCGGCTCCCGCCGCTCGAAGGTGCGGACACCGCTCCAGATCAAGCCGTAGGCGGCGAGCACCACCGCATTGGCCGCGCCCACCGAGATCAGGTCGGGGATCTGGTTGCGCAGGGCGAGGCCGGTCGAGCCGGTCGCTCCCATAAGATGCGCCGTGCCCCAGTACGCGAGCGCGCGGGAGTCGGGCGCCTGCCGCCAGGAACCCAGAAACAGCGCGCCGACCAGAAGGGTCGTCGCCGCCGTGACGATCAGCAGGGTGGCGGGATCGAGCTGCACGACCGACTGAAGATCCTCGCCCCGGAACGATTGCCCTGCGCCGTCTCCGCGGCTTGCCCATCGCGGAGCGATTCGGCATTCCCCGAATTTTAATATGAGATGTATCGAACGACAATAGTTCAGATCAACTCTTTGACCCGACCTGTTACCGATCAGTCACTCTCGATTACATTAAGACATGTCGGACGACCGGATCGGGATTGTTGGCGCAAAGGAAGCGACGCGCCCTTCCGTTGGTTCAGGCAGGACACGGCGCCGAGGTAGGCGCCACGGCCTCCATCTCGACGGGATCGAAACCGCCCATCCGCTCGGCGCGAGACCGTGGAAGGGCGGGGACTTTCGATCCGCTTGTGGACGCCGAGCGCGTGCCAGGGCGGAGTCGGGGTCCGACCGCACGGCCGATCGACGGCGTATGCGTGCCTGGAGCCCCGCCCTCAGGCGCGATGCAGGACCGGAACCGCGGGCGCCCCTTCCCACTCCGTATTGGCGGGGATCGATTCGCCCTTCATGACGATGGTGAGTGGGCGCAGCCGGGCGAAATCTCCGACCTTCGTGTCGTAGAGCACGGTCGAGAACGCCCCCACCGACACGCCCCGCCCGACGACGACGCGGCCGATCTTCATGATCCGGTCCTCGTAGAGATGCGTCTGCAGCGCCGAGACCCGGTTGATCGTGGCGAAGTCGCCGATCGACACGCAGTCGAATTCGGTGATGTCGGTGGTGAGCATGCACACGCCCTGCCCGACCTTCACGCCGAACAGGCGCAGCACCCAGGGCAGGAACGGCGTGCCCTGGAGGTGCTCTAGGAGCACCTTCCCGGCGAGGCCCCAATAGGCCACCGCGATGGCCTCGGTGCGCATCGCCCACCAGGACCACATCGGCTGCATGCCGGGCTTGTAGACCCCCATCAGCAGCCACTTCATCGCGATCACCGCGGAAGACTGGATCAGCGCGATGGCGACGCTCGCCACGACGAAACTGTAGGCCAGACCCCACCAGTCCTGCTCCAGGATGGCCGGGTAGAAGTACCAGTCGATGACCGTGATCGCGAGGGTGATGTAGAGCATCGGCGAGAACGAGGTGGCGAAGGCCTCGAAGATGCCGCGCCGGATCTTCGGCCAGGCCCCGGGCTCATAGGTCTGCGCGGTGGAGCCGAGATCGACCTTCTGCCGGGCCGGCAGCCGGATCGGCGGAGAACCGAACCACGTCTCGCCGGGGCTCATGGCGGCGTTCTCGGGCGGCTTCGACTTGATGCCGATGAGAACGTCGTCGGGGATGACCGCGCCGGGGGGCACCACGGCATCATTGCCGACAAACACCCGTGCCCCGGTCCGCGTCGGTTCCAGGTGCATCCAGCCGCGCCGGGCCTCCTCCTCGCCGTAGACGACCTCGTCGGCGATGAAGTTCTTCGCGCCGACCTCGGCGAGGTCGTACCGGCCCGCAAGGTTGGTCGAGATCTCGGCGCCGTGGCCCATGTTGGCGCCCATCAGGCGATACCAGGCCCGCATGTAGACGGTGGCGAACAGCGACGAGAGCGTCTCCAGCGTGACCTCGACGGCGAGCGCGAGCGACCATTTCCGCAGGTAGAACAGGGAATGGATCGAGTAGGTGCCGGAGCGCGTCCGCGGCAGCACGACCCAGCGGATGCCGGCGATCAGGAGCACGGTGCCGGCGGTCATCAGCATGGCGGTGGGCCATGTGAGGATCGGCAGGTACCAGTGGTAATCGATGTCGGTGATGTCGGAGAGCGAATCCGAGATCTGATCGAAGATGAAGAAGGCCGGGAAGATCGGCAGCAGGCCCACCGCCGGGATCGCGCCGAGCAGCACGACATAGGCGGCCAGGAAGGCCGTACGGCGCGCGAGGGAGGCCTCGGCCGGTGCGGGCAGCTCCGCCGGATCGGCCATCCCGACCTTGCGGCCGGGCGAGCCGTCCCACCGCTCCGCGGCGCCGACCCGGGTCCCGGCCGGAATGGTGGTGAGGTCGGCGATCTCCGCCTGCGGGCCGATCACCGTGTCGTGGCTGATGACGCAGGAGGTCCCGACCGCCGCGTCCGCCCCGATCTCCGCCCGGCCGATGACCAGTTCGTTGCCGACGATCTCGGCGTTGGCGATGACGAGGCGGCCGCCCAGCGAGGCGCCGTCGCCGATGGTCAGCAGGTCGGTCGCGCCGATCTCGATGTCGGAGATCAGGGTGTCGCGGCCGACCTTGGCGCCCATCAGGCGCAGATAGACGGCGATGGCCGGCGAGCCCTGCAGCCACTTCACGTGGACCAGGGGCGCCAGCCGCTGCGCCAGCCACCAGCGATAATAGTAGGTGCCCCAGAGCGGGTAGCGGCCCGGCTTGGTCCGACCGAGGATCAGCCATTTGCCGGCCACCGCCGCCACCGCCGTAACGCCGTTGATCGCCACGTACACGAGGAGCAGCACCCCGAGTTCGGCGAAAAAGCTGAGGCCGCCGCCGGTCAGCAGCAGGTAGGTCACGAACATGCCGAGCCACTGCGCGGTGGCCAGGGCGATCACGAAGGGCAGAGCCACGAGCTGCGCGAGGCCGCAGAGGGCGCGGCGCAGGAGCGGCGGCGGCGCGAAGCTCAGGTCGCGGGTCGCGGCGGCGGCACCCATGCCGCCCGTGCGGGCGATCAGCGCGTCGGCCATGGCCCGCATCGTGCGCAGGGCATAGACGTCCGGCAGGGTGATGCCGGCGAGCGCCGGGTGCTCGCGCACGGCCGAGACGAAGCGGGCGGCCAGCAGCGAATGACCGCCGAGATCGGCGAAGAAGTCGCCCTCCAGCGCGATCGGCTGGTTGCCGAAGACCTGCTTGGCGGCCGCGACCAGGGCCGCCTCGGTTTCGTTGGCGGGCGGCTCCTGCTCATCGTCGGCGGAGACGACCGTGAGCGGGGCGCTCTTCAGGGCCTTGCGGTCGACCTTGCCGGAGGTCAGGCGCGGCAGGCTCTCGGTCACCTCGAAATGGCCCGGCACCATGTAGGGCGGCATCTGGCCGGCGAGCGTCCGGCGCAGGGACGCGGTCTCGATGGAGCGGCCGCGCTCCGGGATCAGGAAGGCGACCAAGCGGTCGACGCCGTCGTCCTGGCGCAGCACCACGGCGGCCTGGTTGATGTCGGGAACGCTGCGGATGCGCGCCTCGATCTCGCCGAGCTCGACCCGGAAGCCGCGGATCTTGACCTGATCGTCGATGCGGCCGTGGAACACGATCCGGTCGGCGGCGTCGAGCGACACCGCGTCGCCCGAGCGGTAGAGCACCGGATCGGTGCCGTCCGACGCGAAGGGGTTCGCGATGAACTTCTCCGCCGTCAGCTCCGGCCGCGCGAGGTATCCCCGCGCGACGCCGGGGCCACCGATCAGCAGCTCGCCCTGCTGGTCGCGGCCGAGCAGGCTCAGATCCTCGCCCGCCACGTAGACCGAGTAGTTGGGGATGGGGCCGCCAATGGTCACCGGCTCGCCGGGCCGCATCTCGGCGGCGGTCGCCACCACGGTGGCCTCGGTCGGTCCATAGGTGTTGAACAGCTGCCGGGACCCCGTCGCCCAGCGAGCGACCAGCGGCTCGGGCAGCGCCTCGCCGCCGAGGAGGACGAGGCGTACCGTCGGCAGGTCGCCCGAGATCATCGCCAGCAGGGTGGGCACGGTATCGAGCACCGTGATCCGCTCCGCCTCCAGGATCCCCGGAAGCGATTCGACGTCGCCCATCATGGCTGGGCTCGCCACGAACAGGGTCGCACCGACAAGATAGGGGACCCAGATCTCCTCCATGGAGAGGTCGAAGGCCACCGAGGCGCCCTGGAACACCACGTCGTCGGCGCGCATCCCGTAGAGCGCGTTCCCCGACCGCAGGAAATGGCAGATGTTGGCGTGGCTGATGACGATGCCCTTGGGCACGCCGGTCGAGCCGGAGGTGTAGATCAGGTAGGCCGGATGATCCGCCGTCAGGCCGGCGGCGCGCGGGTCCGGGACGGGCGCGTCGGCCGGCGTCCCGGCCTCGAGGTCCGGCAGCGTCAGCGCGGGGGCCGCGTCGGGCGCGGTCGAAGCCAGCGCCGGGGAGACCAGCAGCGCCTTCGCGGCCGCATCCGTGAGGCAGACGCCCACCCGGTCGGCCGGCGCCTCGGCATCGAAGGGCAGCCAGGCCGCCCCCGACAGGGTGATGCCGATCTGCGCTACGAGGAGATCCGGGCCGCGGGCCATCCACAGGCCGACGACGTCGCCGGGGCCGATGCCGCGATGGGCGAGACCGGCGGCGATCCGGCCGGCGCGGGCGGCAACCTCGGCGTAGGTCAGGTGCGGGTGGACGCCTCCGGCCTCAACGCGCGCGCCATCGACGAGACAGGGATGGCCGGGTCGCTCCGCGGCCGAATGCAGGAAGATCTCGGCCAGCACCTCGTCGCGGATCAGGTCCGGCCGATGGTCCCCGCGCAGGAAGGCCGCCGCGTCCCCAGGGCGCTCGCGCTTCCCGGCCGCCGGGCCGGGCCGGGTCTTCTCGGCGACGTCGCTCATCCGCTGCTCCGCTGGCCGCCCGCCCGGGCCGGCGCCTTCCGTGGCCGCCGCCCTATAGCCTGTCGATCGTGCCGTTATCGAGGCGGCTTTGCACTGCGCCGGCTTTCAGGATCAAGCCCAGCGCCAGCCGCCGGGCTCCAGGATCAGGACCTCGCCCTGACGGATGCCGAGGCGCGGCGCGGCGTAGATGTCGAGGTGGCCGAGGGCGACCAGGGCGGCCCGCGCGACACCGCCATGGGCGACGACCACCGTATCCCGCGCCACGGCGGAGAACATCGGGCCGACCCGCTCGACGAGGGCGGCGTAGCTCTCGCCCCCGAGCCCGGGCGGGCGGTAATGCCAGCGATCCCGGTCGCGGCCGGCCGCCCCGGCCGGGTCGCGGCGCCGGATCTCGGCCCAGGTCGAACCCTCCCAGCTGCCGAAGCCGATCTCCCGCAGGCGCGGATCGGTGCGGTACGTCTCCGGCGGCAGGCCGAGGGCGGCCCGCAGGATCTCCATGGTGCGCCGGGTGCGCTTCAGGGGGCTCGCCACGAAGTCCGCCTCCGCCAGCGCGGGTCCCGCCGCGGCGGCGAGGCGCTCGGCGACGGCGGCGGCCTGCGCCTCGCCTTGGGCGTTGAGGTCGGTGTCACGCCCGCCCTGGAGGCGCCCCTCGGCATTCCAGGCGGTCTGGCCATGGCGAATGAAATAGATCGTCCCCAACCGTCTCAACCCCGTCCTGCGCAGGCATCCGGAACGGCCAGGAGCGCTGGCCGTTCTCGCCGTCGGTCGGCAAAATCCGGAAACAGGTCCTGCCCCATGTCCAAGAAGCACGGCAAGCATCATCGCGGCCACAAGCGCGACGGCGGCGTGACAGACGGTGACGACCTGAACGGGGTCGCCGGGGCGCAGCGCCCGTCGACGGCGCGCTGGGCAAGCGGCCTCGATACGATTGCCGGGACCGTCCCGGCGGCCGCGGGGAGCCACCGGCGCGTCCCGATCCTCGCCGCGCCGGGCATCGTCGCGGTCACACCCGGATCCGCGTTCGACCTCGCCGCGGTGGACCCGGACGACACTGGCGGGCTCGACAAGGACTGGGCGAAGGACGCACTCGATGGGGAGCGCGAGCGCATCGTGGCCCTCCAGGAACGCCTCTATGCCGAACGCAGCCGCAGCCTGCTCCTGGTCTTCCAGGCGATCGATACCGGCGGCAAGGACGGGACGATCCGCTCGATCCTCAAGGGTGTGAATCCCCAGGGCTGCGCGGTGGCGTCGTTCAAGGTGCCGTCGAGCGAGGAACTCGATCACGACTTCCTGTGGCGCTATCACGCACGGGTGCCGGGTCGCGGCATGATCGGGGTGTTTAACCGCAGCCACTACGAGGACGTGCTCGTGGTGCGGGTGAAGGGCCTCGTGCCCGAAGCGATCTGGAAGAGCCGCTACGACCGGATCAACGACTTCGAGCGGCTGCTCACCGAATCCGGAACCACGGTCGTCAAGTTCTTCCTGCACATTTCCAAGGCCGAGCAGAAGAAGCGCTTGGAGGCCCGGATTGCCGATCCGCAGAAGCACTGGAAGTTCGACCCGGCCGATCTCGTCGAACGGAAATCCTGGGATTCCTACCAGCAGGCCTTCGCAGACGCCCTGTCGCGCTGCTCGACGCCCTCCGCCCCCTGGCTGGTAGTGCCGGCCAATCACAAGTGGTTCCGGAACTACGTGATCGCCAAGACGGTGGCGGATACACTGGGGGCCATGGACCCGTGCTTCCCCGAGGCCGCCAAAGGCATCGCGGATCTGACGGTGCCGGACTGAGGCGGGGGCCGCGGGATGCTGGTTGTTCGGGAGGTCGCGGTCTCAGGATACCGCGCCCTGCGGCGGATCGGCTTTCCCATCGAACCGCTTTCGGTCTTCGTCGGCGGAGCCGGTACCGGCAAGACCAACCTCAACTGCGCTGCTCGGCTATCGCCTGCCGCCCTTCATCGCCCTGAACGAGCCCCAGACCAGCCTGCAACCCCGATCTGCTGGCGCCGCTGGCCCGACTGATCGCCTGGGCGGCGGAGCGCACGCAGGTCTGGCCGGTCACGCATTCCGAACGGTTGGCGGAGAACGTGGCGGAACACGGCGGCGCCAGGCCCCGGACCGTGGTCAAGCGCTACGGCGAGACGCGGATCGAGCGCGTGCGGCTCTCGGGCGAATCCGCCGAGGCCGAGGCGGGTTGAAATCGTCTGCGCGCGGCACGACGCAGGTCCGGCAGCGTTCCAGCGATGCCGGCACGCGCGACCCGGGTCGGGTCGGCCCGCCCGCGCCGATCGCTAATCCTTATCGAGGGTCAGGTCCGGAGCATCGGGGTTCTTCATGCCGACGACGTGATAGCCGGCATCCACGTGCAGGATCTCGCCGGTCATGCCGGCCGCCATGTCGGACACCAGATAGGCCGCCGTCTCGCCGACCTCGCCGATGGTGACCGTCCGGCGGAGGGGCGCGTTGTACTCGTTCCACTTCAGAATGTATCGGAAGTCGCCGATGCCCGACGCAGCCAGCGTCTTGATCGGGCCGGCCGAGATCGCGTTGACCCGGATGTTCTTCGGCCCGAGGTCGGCCGCCAGATAGCGCACCGACGCTTCGAGCGCCGCCTTCGCCACGCCCATGACGTTGTAGTGCGGCATCCATTTCTCGGCGCCGTAATAGGTCAGCGTCACGAGCGAGCCGCCCGGCCGCATGATCTTCTCGGCCCGCTGGGCCACGGCGGTGAACGAGTAGCACGAGACCAGGAGGGACTTGGTGAAGTTGTCCTCGGAGGTCTCGATGTAGCGGCCGGTGAGCTCGTCCTTGTCTGAGAAGGCGATGCAGTGGACGACGAAGTCGATGCCGTCCGGGAAGACCTTCGCGGCCTCCGCGAAGACCGCGTCGATCGTGGCCGCCTCGGTGACGTCGCAATGGCCGATGACGTGGGCGTCGAGTTCCTTGGCGAGCGGCTCGACCCGCTTGCGCAGGGCATCACCCTGATAGGTGAAGGCGAGTTCGGCGCCGTGGGCGCGGGCGCTCCGGGCGATGCCCCAGGCGATCGAGCGGTTGTTGGCGACCCCGAGGACGATGCCCCGCTTGCCCGCCAGAAGGCCCTGCCCGTGTTCCGCCATGATCGATCCCGAAGCCGCGCGACCCCTGTCGGAGCCGGGTGGCCTCCTTAGCGGAGCCAGCCCGGCGACGGAAGTCCGGGGCGCCGCGGAGGGCTTTCAGGCGGCCCTCGCGTGACGTGTCCGCTCTCCCGCGAGCCGTACCCGAGCGGATCGGATCGAGCGATGGCCCGGGTCGCGCAGCCCCCGGATCGCGCCGTGGTCGCTCCCCGTAAGCCGCGTCCTTTCGCCCGTGGCGGGGTGCCAACCCCGAAGGCTCGTCCCAAACGGTGCAGCAGGGTTCCGGAACAGATGCGCTAGGCCGGATTGGCCGCCCGTCGACCGCGGGCGAACTCCGTCAGCGCCGCATCCTCGCTCTCGGGCAGCACGATCGCCGTGGTGGCGAACAGGTCGCCCCGCGTCCCGTCCTTCTTGGGCAGGCCCTTGCCGCGCAGGCGGAAGGTCCGGCCGGAACTCGTCATGGCGGGGATCTTCATCTCCACGGCGCCCGTGAGCGTCGGCACGCGGATCGTCCCGCCGAGGACGGCATCCTCCAACGGCACGTCGACGGGGGTGCGCAGGTCGGCTCCCTCGACGGTGAAGCGCGGATGCGGCCGGAGCCGAATGGTCAGGAGTGCGTCGCCCGCCTCCCCACGCGGGCCGGCGCTCTGGCCGAGGCCGCGCAGGCGGATGGTCTGGCCGTCGATCACGCCGCGGGGGATCATCACGTCGACCTCCCGCCCGGTGGGCAGGGAGAGGCGCAGCTTCTCCTCGCTGGCGACCTGCTCCAGGGTCACCGCCAGTTCGGCGGCCACGTCGTCCCCCTTGGCGGCCTGACGTTGGCCGCCCGGGCCGGCGCCCCCGGCGCGGAAGGCCTCACCAAAGATGTGCGAGAAGATATCCTCGCCCATCCCGCCGCCCATGCCGCCGCGCTGGGCGCGGGCCATGTTCTCGAAGTCGAAGTTGCCGCCGCGGCCGCCGCCGAAGCCGCCGAACCCTTCGAAACCGGTCGCGCGCGGCTTGCCTTCGGCATCGATCTCGCCGCGGTCGAACTGCTTGCGCTTCTCGGCGTCGCCCAGGATTTCATAGGCCGAATTCGCCTCGGCGAACCGGTCCTTGGCCTTGACGTCGTTCTTGTTGCGGTCGGGGTGGAAGTCCTTGGCGAGCTTGCGATAGGCCTTCTTGATCTCGGCCTCGCTCGCCCCCTTGGCCACGCCCAGCACGTCGTAGGGATTGCGCATGGATCTCTTGGCTGTGCGGTGTGGGTTCGCCACCCGGATGTGGGATGGATGTTGCATCCCTGCAACGGTCCTGGCGGCGAAAGTCTGCGGGTTCGGTCCGAACGTCAAGCGGCCGACCTCGCCGCGGCGCCGCGCGCGGCCTATCGTGCCCTGCGGCGCGGAATAGTACCTCCAGCAGGCCCGTGCCGGAGTTCGGCGCGCGCAGGGATCGAAAACCGGAGCCCCGATGCACTACACCTGCGACCACCTCCATCTGCGCAGCCGCGATGCCGTCAAGGCCGCCGCGTTCTACGTCGAGACCTTCGGAGCGCGCGAGGTGAAGCGCGTTGGCGACGACCCGGTGCAGCGGGTCGTGCTCGACCTCGGCGGTCTCGCCGTCTTCATCGAGCAGGCGCCGGCCGAGACCGCACCGGCGGCTTCCACCCCCTGCCTCGGCATCGAGCATGTGGGGCTGCGCGTCGCCGACATCGAGGTCGCGATGGCCGATCTCACCGCCCGCGGCGTGACCGTGCGCGCCGGCATCACCGAACGGGGACCGGGCCTGCGGATCGCCTTCGTGGAGGGACCTGACGGCGCGCTGATCGAGATCCTGGAGCGCAAATCCGCCTGATGCCGTGCGTTCGCGGCTGCGGCGCCTCGCTCGCCGGCGAAGCCGATGCGCGGCCCTTCACCGACGCGGCTGGCCGCACCGTCGAGCTTCCCGATCGGGTCGAGCGCGTGCTGCCGGCCGCTTGGCCGCCAAGGGGCCGCCCGCCAGGACGGTCACCCCGGCGATGCTGCGCCTGATCTACGGACTCGACGTGGTGGTGGTGCCCGTGCCGGGGATCGCCACGCCGGTCTGCGTGCCGGTCGTCCCCGGATCGGGGCTGGCATCTCAGCCCGCGTGCGAGACCCGATCGGCGGTCGGAAACGGTCCGGCCCGGGGACGGCCGGAGGCATGAGACGGGGCGCCCAAGACCGCATCGCAATGCAGCCTCACGCGGGCATGGCATTCGCAGGCGGCGGCCGAGACCGCCCGGCGGTCGAGGATCGTGATGCGTCCCCGCCCAACCCGGATCAGACCCTGCTCCTGCAGGACCCGCAGGATCCGCGTGAGGTAGGTGCGCTGGACTGCCAGCATCGAGGCCAAAACTTCGTGGGTGATCGGAAGGGTGTCGTCTCCGACGCGGTCCTGCAGCGACAGCAGCCAGCGGAGACAGCGTTGCTCGATCGGGTGCAGGGCGTTGCAGGCGGCGATCTGGAGCAGCTGAGCCAGGAAGCAGTCGGCGTAGCGAGCGAGATAATCGCGGAGCGTGTCGGACCGCTGCGCGGCCTGTCGAAGCCGATCCGCACCGATGCGCAGCATCGGCCCGCCCACCAGCACCAGCCCACCCGCCGAGGCCGGCAGCCGACCCTGGCCGATGATCCCGCCCAGCGCCCCCTCGTGGCCGACGCTGGCGGTCTCCGCCGTCCGGCCGTCCCGGGTGGCGATGACCAGCGCCACGACAGCCTGCCCGCAGGGAAAGGTCACAGTGTCGACCGGGGCACCCGCCACGAACACCGCATCCCCCCTGTCGAAGCGCGAAGACTCAAGATGGGGCGCGATCAGCGCGCGATCCGATCCCGGAAGCGCATCGAGCAGCAGATTGCCCGTAGGGGCGGCAGGTTCGATCGGCATGCGGGCTGGATGCGGGAGGAGAGGCTCCCGTCGGGATCCTCGCGGGCTCACCCGTCAGGGGGCACGCCCATCCAGCATACGCCGCACCCACCGCCCTCGAATTAACCTAGGTTGCGGCTCGGCTTCCATTCTACTTATCCGTGCAAAGACCTTGCTCCGAGAGCCGCTTGTGCTCTCGCGGATCGCAATCCGTGGACAGGAACGAGGCCCAATCGGATGGCGTACCGTAGAAAGCGTTGCGGTCGACGTCGCCCCGCACGCCGGGAACACGCCCCGTGGAAGTGAACTGCCAGAGCATCCACTTACGGTTGACGAACCGCTGCTCCGGTTCGGCCGCCGTGGAGCGCAGCCAGTGCGGGTAATCCGGAAGTTCGCCCTCCAGCACGTCCTTGTGGAAGGTGATGTCGGTGTAGATGATCGGGCGCTTGCCGGTATAGCGCTCCATCTCCTCCAGCATCTCGGTGACCATCGCCAGGGCCTGCGCCTTCGGCAGCTTCTTGGGGCAGGTCTGCGAGTGCCCGTTCCACTCGACGTCGAGCACAGGCGGGAGGGCAGTGGGATCGTTCGGGACGTTCTTTCTGAACCAGTCCATCTGCTCCCTGGCGGAGCGGCACCAGAACACGAAATGGTAGGCTCCCCGCGGAACGCCTGCCCGGGCGGCGCCGTCCCAGTTGGTCCGGAAGCGCTCGTCGACGTGATCACCGCCCTCGGTGGCCTTGATGAACGCGAACTGCGTGCCGGAGGCCCGGACCGAGGCCCAGTCGACGTTGCCCTGCCACTTCGAGATGTCGATGCCCTGGATCGGGTGGAGCTTGGCCTTAGCCACCCCCGGATGGGGCTTGGCGTCGCCCTTGGTCGGATAGAAGTCGTTGTTCGACGCGCAGGCGGCGAGGCCTGCGAGGATCGCGGCTGCGGCGAACCGCCCGGCGAGGCGTCGCACCGGCATCAACCGGCGGGTCAGGTGCCCGGCCCATGTTCGGGCCGGCGAACGCGAAAGCTCGTAGATCCGCGACATCAGTGTTTAGCCCGCCACCGAAGATGCGCCACAGACAGGCGTATTCGATGGCCCCGGCGCGGTTAACGGAGCTTTGCGATCATTGCGGCGGAATTCCGAGATCCGTTGCATCCCCGCGACATACGCATCCCATCCCCGGCTGGTTCACAGGGCGCCATCCGGCTAAGTCGCGGTTCCGCAACGCGAGTCCGGATACGGCACCGTGAGCAAGCATCTGTTTACCATAGGCTACGAAGGCCTCGATTCGGAGCGCCTCGTCGGAGTCCTGCGATCGGCCGGCGTCGCGGTTCTGGCCGATGTCCGGGCGGTGGCGAACTCGCGCAAGCGCGGCTTCTCGAAGGGCGCCCTCGGGACCTCCCTGCGCGAGGCCGGCCTGGACTACGCGCACCTGCGCAGCCTCGGGAYGCCGAAAGCGGGGCGGCAGGCCGCAAGGGCCGGGGACGCGGCCCTGATGCGCCGGATCTACTGCGAGGAGGTGCTGGACACCGCCGCCGGGCTGCAGGCCCTCGAGGACCTCGCCACGCTGGCCGAGGCCGCACCGATCTGCCTGCTCTGCTTCGAGCGCGACCCGGCCGGCTGCCACCGGCGCGTCCTGGCGGAACGCCTCGCGCCGCGGGGCTTCGTGGTCAGCGATCTCTACGGCTGAACGGGCTTCAGCGCGCCGACAGGGCGTGCGCGCGCATGCCGAGCGCGCCGGCGAGGCGCCGGACCGGAGCCAGGGCCAGGGTCAGCCCCCGCGGCGCGGCCCCGCGCGGAGCGCGGGGACGGCGGCGGTCCGCATCCGCCACCGGCTCGACGGGCAGGTAGAGCGTGTCGAGGAAGGACAGTTCCAGGAGCGTGGCCCCGTCATCGTCGGTGATCACCATGGCCGCCTCCATGAGCCGCGGGTCGCCGCCGTGCTGGCGCATCAGGCCCTGCACGATCGTGCGCGCGGTGGTCCGGGCGGCCTCGACGTCGTCGACCCACTGGGCCGCCGAGGCCGGGAGCGAGGCGTTGCCGAGGCGGATGGTGAAGTGGGCGCGGACCATGAAGCGCTCCTGGGAGGCAACCGGCGGGGAACCGCCGGAGAAGGTGTCAGGCGGCCTGCGCGTCGTCGACGGGCTCGGCGGTGGACTCGGCGGTGGACTCGGACCTCTCGGCCGCGGATTTCGGATCGAAGGCGTCGGCCAGCAGGCCGAGACGCCGCGCCATGTCCCGCACCTCGTTGAGCGCGATCGACTTCTGGCCCTCCTTCACCGCCCGGGTGATGTCGCTGACCTGCGTGGTGGCGATCCGCTTCAGTTCGTCGGCGAGCTGCTGGCTGGTCATCATCGCATCCGGACCCGGATTGTCGGTCTGAGCCGGGACCGTGCGGTGCCGGCGCTTACCAATGGGTTGCGCGAGGCCGCGAGGCCTGTGGACAAGATGGGGATCCATCGTCCGGCTCAGTCCTGCAGGTGCCGCGCCGCGATGATCGAGGCTGCCGTGCGGTTCTCGACGCCGAGCTTGGCGTAGATGCCTTCGAGGTGCTTGGTCACGGTCCGGTGGCTGAGGCCCAGGATCTCGCCGATGTCGCGGCTCGACTTGCCCCGGGACAGCCAGAGCAGGACCTCGGCCTCGCGTCCGGTGACCGGCAGGCGCGCCCGCAGCCGCTCGACCCCCCCCGAGAGCGCGTCGCGCGACAGGCGGAGCAGGATCTCGTCCGGGGTGCGGCCGATGAAGCTCAGGGCATAGGCGGCGCCGTCGCGATCGGTCAGGGTCAGGGGTTGGGCGGCGCCGGCGAGGCATCCGCGCAGCCAGTCGCGGGCTCTGGCGGGCAGCTCGAGGGCGGCGGACGGATCGGCGGCGAGCCCGGCCAGCAATCGCCCGGCCTGCGGGGTCGACCACAGGACGGTCCCGTCCTCGGCGACCGCGAACAGGGTCCGCCCCGTGGTGTCGAGGGCCGCTCGCGCGCTCTGTGCGGCCCGGGCGCTGGCGAGATGCACGCGGATCCGGGCCAGGATCTCGTCGGGAGCGATCGGCTTGGTGACGTAGTCGATCCCGCCGGCGGAGAGGCCCATCACGATGTGCTCGGTTTCGCTGAGCCCGGTCATGAAGATCACCGGGACCCCGGCGAGCTGCGGCTTGGCCTTGAGCCGGCGGCAGGTCTCGAACCCGTCCATGCCGGGCATCACCGCGTCGAGGAGGATCACGTCGGGGGTGATCTCTTCCACCAGGGCCAGGGCGAGGTCGCCGCCGACCGCGACCAGCACGGTCGCGCCCGACCGCTCGATCGCGTCGGTGAGGAAGCTCAGCGTGTCGGGGGAATCGTCGACCACCAGGATCACGTCCCGGTGCGGCTGGGTCGTCGGCGCGTCAGCCATTGCGGGCAAGGTCCTGCAGGACCGACAGGTAGCGGCGCAGATCGTAACCCTCCACGAGGCCGCGCATCCGGGCGACGAAGGCAGGGGGCACCGAGACATCCTCCTCGAGCTGGGCAAGCTTGGCCTCGATGGCGCGGATATAGCCGATCCGGCCGAGGCGGAGAAGTTCGCCGATATGCTCGGGGCCGGGTCCCTCCGCGGCCGCCGATGCGGAAAGCGGCTCGCGCCGGGCGGGGATGCCCGGCTCCGTCCATTCCAGGTGGAGCAGCTTGCCGATCCGGTCCATCACGTCGCGCAGGTCGAAGGGCTTGGCGAAGATGGCGTCGTGGGGAGCATCGTCGCCCCGCACCGGGCTGATCTCGTGGACGTTGGCCGACATCATGGCGATCGGACCGGCATGGCCGGCGGCCCGCAGGGAGGCGGCCACGGCCCAACCGCTCATCCCCGGCATGGCGATGTCGAGGAGAATCAGGTCGAGGCCGCCGGCCGCGACAGCCCTCAGGCATTCGAGCCCCGAGCCGGCCTCGCGCACCGCGATCCCGTGGGGCTCCAGGATCGCCCGCATCAGGGCGCGGTGGGCGGTGTCGTCGTCGGCCACGAGGACGGTACGCCGCGCGCCCGCGTAGGCCCGCTCCGGCGGCGGCGACGGGGTCGGCAGCACGATCGGGGCCGGCTGGGCCACGGAGGCCAGCATCAGGCGCAGGCGCGCCTGCGTGCCCCCACCGGGCGCGGCCACGATGGTGATCTCGCCGCCGAGCAGCTGGGCCAGCAGGTTGGCGATGGTGAGCCCGAGCCCGGTTCCCGGCGTGCTGCGGGCGGCCGGCGTCGAACCGCGCTCGAACGGCTCGAAGATCCGCGCCAGATCCGCCTCCGGGATGCCGGGGCCGGTGTCGCGGATCGTGAACACCGCGATCTGGCTGCGATAGCTCAGATCCAGCGACACGGTGCCGGCCGGCGTGAACTTGATGGCGTTCGACAGCAGGTTGAGGAGCACCTGCCTCAGGCGTTTCTCGTCGGTGGCGACCACGGTGGGCAGAATCTCGGGCCGCGAGAAACGGAACTCCAGCCCGGCCTCGCGGGCCTGCAGCCGGACCATGTCGACCAGTTGGTCGAGGAACTCGGTCAAGCGCACCTCGTCGCGGTGGATCTGGAGCCGGCCAGCCTCCATGCGCGAGATGTCGAGCAGGCCATCGATCAGGCCGGACAGGTGCTGGCCGCTGCGCCGGATCACCCGGATGGCGTTGAGGCGCTGCGCCGGGATCGCCGGATCCGATTCGAGGAGCTGTGCATAGCCCAGCACCGTCGAGAGCGGGGTGCGCAGTTCGTGGCTGATCCCGACCACGTAGCGGCTCTTGGCCTGGTTGGCGGCCTCGGCCCGCTCCTTGGCCTCCTGAAGCTTGGCGTCGGTGACCTTGTGGGCGGCGATCTCGGCTTCGTAGAGGGCCGTCTGGCGCATCGTCTCCGACTGGGCGACACGCCGGCTCTCCTGCGCGAGGACGAAGAGCCACGCCACCACGCCGAGGATCACCACCAGGGTGAAGAACACGCTGGTCAGTGCCGCGCGCAGGACCTCGCGATTCTCCGGATGCCCGATCGTCGCGCCGGCATGGACGATCCCGAGGATCAGCCCGATCACCGCGCAGAGCGTCAGCATGACCGCGAGGTAGCGGCCGAGCGGCGCGCCGATCCAGGCGGCCGTGCGACCCGGCAGGAACCGGGCGACGACGGCCTGCGCCTGCACCTCCAGTCGGCCGTGGGGCTTGCACAAGTCGCCGCAGCGGGCGTCGAGGGAGCAGCAGAGCGAGCAGATCGGGGCGTCGTAGGCCGGGCAATGGGCCATGTCCTCGCCCTCGAAGGGCAGTTCGCAGACCCGGCAGACAACCTCCGCGGCGCCCCAGTCCTGCTTCGGAGTCCGGGCGAGATACCAGCGCCCCGCGGTCGCCCAGGCGATCGCCGGGGCGGCACAGAAGGCGGCGGCGAGGGTCAGGAGCGGTGCGAAGGGCTGCATCGCCGGTCCGAGCCAGCCGACATAGGCCGCCCCGCCGGCGGCCAGCGCCAGCGCCATGGCCCCGGTCCCCACGGGATTCACCGCGTAGAGATGGGCGCGCTTGAACTCGATGCCCGGCGGCGAGAGGCCGAGGGGCTTGTTGACCGCGAGGTCGGCCGCGAGCGCACCGACCCAGGCCGAGACCACGGAGGCGTAGAGCGGCAGCGTGCTCCCGATGGTCTTGTCGATGCCGAACTCCATCAGGAGCACCGCGATGGCGACGTTGAAGACCAGCCAGACCACCCGCCCGGGATGGCTGTGGGTCAGCCGGGAGAAGAAGTTCGACCACGCGATCGAGCCGGCATAGGCGTTGGTCAGATTGATCTTGAGCTGCGACACGACGACGAACAGTCCGGTGAGCAGCAGCGCCGCCCGGCTCCCCTCCCCGGTCAGGTAGCCGAACGCCACCGCGTACATGCGCGTCGGCTCCGCCGCGTGCTCGGGGGACACCCCATGCCCCAGTGCCAGGACGGCGAGGGCCGCGCCGAGCAGGATCTTGAGCATCCCGGGCAGGATCCAGCCGGCCCCGCCCGAGAGCACCGCCAGCCACCACCGGCGATCCCCCGGCCAGGCCGGCTCCGGCACGAAGCGCAGGAAGTCGACCTGCTCGCCGACCTGGGCCAGCAGCGCCAGCAGGACGCCGGTGGCCAGCCCGAACCGGGCGAGATCGAAGCCGGCACCGCCGCCGTCGAGCCCGGGGAAGCCCGCCAGCGCGCTCAGCGCCCCCCCGCCCTGCGCCGCCACGAAGACCAGCGGCAGCAGGCTCAGGACGATCCAGATCGGCTGCGTCCAGATCTGGAAGCGGCTGATCAGCCGGATCCCGTAGACGACGAGCGGGATCACCGCGCCGGCGCAGAGCAGATAGCCGACGCCGAGGGGCAACCCGAAGCAGAGCTGCAGCGCCAGGGCCATGATCGCGGCCTCGATGGCGAAGAACAGGAAGGTGAAGCTCGCGTAGATCAGCGACGTGACGGTCGAGCCGAGATAGCCGAAGCCGGCGCCCCGGGTCAGGAGGTCCATGTCGACCCCGTAGCGGGCGGCGTAGACCGTGATCGGCGCCGCCGTGGCGAAGATGATCAGGCCGACCACCAGCACCGCCGCGATCGTGTTGGGCAGGCCCGCCGTCAGCGCCAGCGTCCCGCCGATCGCCTCCAGGGCCAGGAACGAGATCGACCCGAGAGCGGTCTGCGCCACCTCGAAGCCGGACCAGCGGCGGGCCTTCTTGGCGGTGAAGCGGAGGGCGTAATCCTCCAGCGTCTCGTCCGCGACGAATCGATTGTAGTCCCGCCGGATGGGGATGATGCGCTGCGGCCCGCTCATGCGCGCCGGACTCGGACGAACCGGCCACGACCCGTCGCCGGGAAAGCATTCGTCACGCGCGCGCGCGAAACACCAAGCACCCGAGCGGTGCTCGCCTCAATCGCGCTTCCGGTCACCGCAACCTCAAAGTATTCCGCCGCGATGATGCAGGGCAAGCAAGAACGCGGCCATACGCAAAATCGCGTATAGGCCGCACGGCAACCCAGGACCTAGCCTGCGCTCGTCGATCCGGCCCGCCTCTCAAGGACCGGACGCCAACAGGGTCAGGCAGATGGCAGACGATACCGACACTGGCGCCGATCGCGGCTTGCGCTCCCCGCTGCGGCGCAGGCTGCTCATGGGGCTGGCCGGCGCCCCGGCGCTGGCCCTGATGCCGCGCAGCGCCTGGGCGGCGCCGCCGACCGCGGCCGTGAACACCACCGGCCTCGCCGTGACCGACACCGAGGTGACGGTGGGCATCCTGCACTCGATCACCGGCACCATGGCGATCTCGGAGACGGGCGCCCAGGAAGCGGAAAAACTCGCGATCCAGCAGATCAACGACGCCGGCGGCGTGCTCGGCCGCAAGATCAAGATCATCCAGGAGGACGGCGCCTCCGACTGGCCGACCTTCGCCGAGAAGGCCAAGAAGCTCCTCGTCAACGACCATTGCGCCGCCGTGATGGGCTGCTGGACCTCGGCCTCGCGCAAGGCGGTGCTACCGGTCTTCGAGCAGTATAACGGCCTTCTGTACTATCCGACCTTCTACGAGGGCCTCGAGCAGTCCAAGAATGTCTTCTATACCGGCCAGGAAGCCACCCAACAGATCCTCGCCGGCCTCGACTGGGTCCACAAGGAGAAGGGCGGCGACAGCTTCTACTTCATCGGCTCGGACTACATCTGGCCGCGCACCTCCAACAAGATCGCCCGCAAGCATGTCGAGAACGTGCTCAAGGGCAAGGTCGTCGGCGAGGAATACTTCCCCCTCGGCCATACGCAGTTCAACTCGGTGATAAACAAGATCAAGCTCACGAAGCCGAAGGTGATCTTCGCCGACGTGGTCGGCGGCTCGAACGTGGCGTTCTACAAGCAGCTCAAGGCGGCCGGCATCGATCTGTCGAAGCAGGTGCTGATGACCATCTCGGTCACCGAGGACGAGATCGACGGCATCGGCGGCGAAAACATCGCCGGGGCCTATGCCTGCATGAAGTACTTCCAGTCGATCGACAACGAGAACAACAAGGCCTTCGTCGCCGCGTTCAAGAAGATGTGGGGCGAGAAGACCGTCATCGGCGACGTGACGCAGGCGGCGTATCTCGGCCCGTTCCTGTGGAAGATGGCCTGCGAGAAGGCCGGCTCCTTCGACGTCGACAAGGTGGTGGCGGCCTCTCCGGGGCTGGAGTTCAAGGGCGCGCCGGAAGGCTACGTGAAGATCGACGAGAACCATCACCTCTGGTCGAAGACCCGGGTCGGCCGGGCCAAGACCGACGGCCAGTTCGAGATCGTCTACACCAGTCCCGAGCTGATCAAGCCGGATCCGTTCCCGAAGGGATATCAGTAATCCGTTGTCCGGAGGGGTGACATCACCCCTCCCCTCGTCATCGCGAGCGCAGCGAAGCGACCCAGGGCAGCGGGAATTCTCAGAGCGTAGCGCCTCCCTGGATTGCTTCGCTTCGCTCGCAAAGACGGCTCAACCTGCGCCGTAGACGGTGACGAGCCGGCAGAAGACGCACTCCATTTGCGGAAGTCCGAAACCATGCTCGGCGACTACTCCCTCGGCGACCTCGGCGCGATCTTCGCCATGCAGGGCTTCGCCGGCCTGATCCTGTTCTCCGTCTACCTGCTGATGGCCCTCGGGCTGGCGATCATCTTCGGGCAGATGGGCGTGATCAACATGGCCCACGGGGAGTTCATGATCCTCGGCGCCTACGTCACCTATCTCTGCTCGACCTTCTTCCAGACTTACCTGCCGGCGCTCTTCCCGATCTACTTCTTCATCGCGATGGGTCTGGCCTTCCTCGCCTCCGGCGCGCTCGGCATGCTGGTGGAATGGGGCCTGATCCGGTTCCTCTACAAGCGCCCGCTCGATACGCTCCTCGCCACCTGGGGCCTGTCGCTGATCCTCCAGCAGGCCTATCGGTCGATCTTCGGCGCCCGTGAGGTCGGCGTCGAGCTGCCGTCCTGGCTGATCGGCTCGGTGCAGGTCACAGACACGATCGAGATCCCGATCAACGGCCTGTTCGTCATGGCCGTGACCATCCTGATCACGGTCTCTGTCGCGCTCCTGATCTTCCGCTCGCGCTTCGGCCAGCAGGTCCGCGCCGTGATGGCCAACCGCGCCATGGCGGGGGCGGTCGGCATCGATACCGAGAAGGTCGACCGCTACACATTCGGCCTCGGCTGCGGCATCGCGGGTATCGCCGGCTCGGCCTTCACGATGATCGGCTCCACCGGGCCGACCTCCGGCCAGCTCTACATCGTCGACACCTTCCTGATCGTCGTGTTCGGCGGCGCCGCGAGCCTGCTCGGCACCATCGCGTCGGCCTTCTCGATCTCCCAGACGCAGTCGACCCTGGAGTTCTTCCTCTCCGGCTCGATGGCCAAGGTCATCACCCTGCTCGCGGTGGTCGGCATCCTGATGCTGAGGCCCCAGGGCCTCTTCACCCTCAAGGTCCGGCGCTGAGGATTGTTCGACCATGACGAATCCGGTCCAGACCCTCACCAAGTCCGTCACCGTCAACGACAACCCGTTCATGAAGCCGGTGGAGTGGCTGAGCCTGGCTCTGCTGGCGGGCGTGATCCTGGTCGTCCTGCCGCTGGCGCTCGACGGCTTCCGCCTCAACCTCGTCGGCAAGTACCTCACCTACGCGTTCGTCGCCCTCGGGCTGGTGATCTGCTGGGGCTACGCGGGCATCCTCTCGCTCGGCCAGGGCGTGTTCTTCGGCCTCGGCGGATACGGCATGGCGATGTACTTGAAGCTGGAGGCTTCGAGCATCGAGAACACGAAGATCCAGTCGACGCCCGGCATTCCGGACTTCATGGACTGGAACCAGATCACCGCCCTCCCCTGGTTCTGGCAGCCGTTCAAGAGCCTGCCGCTGACGATCATCCTCGCGGTCGCCATCCCGGTCCTGTTCGCGATGCTGATTTCCTTCGCGATGTTCAAGCGCAGGGTCGGCGGCACCTACTTCGCCATCATCACCCAGGCGATCGCCGCGATCCTGACGATCCTGATCGTCGGCCAGCAGGGCTATACCGGCGGGATCAACGGCATCACCGACCTGCGTACCCTCCACGGCTGGGACATCCGCACCGATCACGCGAAGGTCATCCTGTACTTCGTCAACGGCGGTCTCCTGATCGCCTGCATCCTGGCGGCGCAGTACGTGAAGAAATCGAAGCTCGGCCGCATCCTCGTCGCCATGCGCGACAAGGAGGACCGGGTGCGCTTCTCCGGCTACTCGGTGGCGGGGTTCAAGGTCTTCGCCTTCTGCTTCGCGGCCGGACTCGCGGCCATCGGCGGCGCGATGTTCACCCTCCAGGTCGGGTTCATGTCGCCCTCCTTCGTGGGCATCGTCCCCTCGATCGAGATGGTGATCTACGCGGCGGTCGGCGGGCGCCTGTCCCTGTTCGGCGCGGTCTGGGGCACGCTCTTGGTGAACTGGGCCAAGACCAGCTTCTCCGAGAGCTTCCCCGACCTTTGGCTGTTCGGCCTCGGCGCCCTGTTCATCGCGGTGGTGCTGGCCTTCCCGAATGGTCTCGCCGGGATCTGGCGCGAGCACATCGAGCCGCGCCTCACCCGCCGCGCCAAGAGCCTGCAGGCGCCCGCGCCCGCCATCGCCCCACCCCACGGCGCCCCGGCCGAGTGAGCATGCCATGAACGCCGCGATCCTCTCCTCCCCCGTGGTCGGCGCCGAGGCGGCCCCGCCCGACTACCTCCTCGCCGTCGAGGCGCTCACGGTCTCGTTCGACGGGTTCAAGGCGGTGAATGACGTGTCGTTCTACGTCGATCCGGACGAGATCCGGGTGATCATCGGCCCGAACGGCGCCGGCAAGACCACAGTCCTCGACCTGATCTGCGGGCGCACCAAGGCCAGCACGGGCTCGATCAAGTACAAGGGCCAGGAGCTGACCAAGCTCTCCGAGAGCGCCATCGTGCAGGCCGGCGTCGGCCGCAAGTTCCAGACGCCGTCGATCTACGACGACCTGACGGTGTTCGAGAACCTGGAGATCTCGTTTCCCCGCGGCCGCTCGGTCTTCGGCGCCCTCACGTTCAAGCGGGACGCGGAGGTCCGCGACCGGATCCACAGCATCGCCGAGACGATCTTCCTGAAGGACCAGCTGAAGGAGCGGGCCGAGTTCCTGAGCCACGGCCAGAAGCAGTGGCTGGAGATCGGCATGCTGCTGATCCAAGACCCGGAGCTGCTGATGCTCGACGAGCCGGTGGCCGGGATGAGCGTCGGCGAGCGGATCAAGACCGCCGAGCTCCTCAACCAGATCATCAAGGGCCGCTCGGTGCTGGTGATCGAGCACGACATGAAGTTCGTCGAGGACATCGCCCACCGGGTGACGGTCCTGCACCAGGGCAAGGTGCTCTCCGAAGGTTCGATGGAGCGGGTCAAGAACGACCCGAAGGTCATCGAAGTTTATTTGGGACATTGACGATGGCGTCGCTTCAGACTGCGCATCCGCCCGGCGTCCAGCCACCGCCGCTCGCCACGATGCCGGCCGCGACACCGGCGCTCGCCGTCGAGGACCTGCACGCCGCCTACGGCCAGAGCGAGGTCCTGCACGGGCTCACCTTCTCGGTGGCGCCGGGTGAGATCGTCGCCGTGATGGGCCGCAACGGGATGGGCAAGACCACCCTGATGAAGACCCTGATGGGCCTCGTGCCCGTCAAGGCTGGGTCGATCCGGGTCGAGGGCGCGGAGGTCGCGGGGCTCAAGAGCCACGCCCGGGTCGCCAAGGGCCTCGCCTACGTGCCGCAGGGCCGCATGATCTTCTCGACCATGACGGTGCAGGAGAACATCGAGACCGGCCTGACGGTCACCGGCACCCGCAAGGTGCCGCAGGACCTCTACGACATGTTCCCGGTGCTCCTGGAGATGAAGAGCCGGCGCGGCGGCAACCTCTCGGGCGGCCAGCAGCAGCAGCTCGCCATCGCCCGGGCGCTGGCGAGCCGCCCGAAAGTGCTCCTCCTCGACGAGCCCACCGAAGGGATCCAGCCCTCGATCATCCGCGAGATGGGCCGAACGTTGAAAAAAATTCGCGACGCGCGCGGCCTCTCGATCGTCGTGTCCGAGCAGGTCCTGAGCTTCGCCCTCGACGTCGCCGACCGGGTGATCGTCATGGAGAACGGGTCGATCGTCCACGAGGCCCCACGTGACGGGATCGACGAGGCCGCCGTCGCCCGGTTCTTGTCGGTCTAGGGGCGCAGCATGGCCGATCACGCGATCTTCGAACTCGGCGACTTCGTGCTCCAGTGCGGCAAGACGCTGCGCGCGGCCAAGCTCGCCTACAAGACCTTCGGGACGCTGAGCCCCGCCAAGGACAACGCCATCGTCTACCCGACTTGGTACTCGGGCCAGCACACCGAGAACGACTGGCTGATCGGCCCCGGCAAGGCGCTCGACCCAGACAAGTACTTCATCATCATCCCGAACATGTTCGGCAACGGGCTCTCGTCCTCGCCGAGCAACACGCCCGCGCCCTGGAACGGGCCGCGCTTCCCCAACGTCACCGCCTACGACAACGTCCGCGCCCAGCACCGCCTCGTCACCGAACATTTCGGCATCGCAAAACTCGTCCTCGTCACCGGCTGGTCGATGGGTGCGCTCCAGACCTACCACTGGGCGGCGATGTACCCCGACATGGTGCCGAGGATCCTGCCGTTTCAGGGTTCGGCCAAGTGCTCGCGTCATAACTACGTCTTCTTGGAGGGCGCCAAAGCGGCGCTCCAGGCCGATGCCGCCTGGGCGGAGGGATGGTACACGAGCCCGCCGACCCGGGGCCTGCGCGCATTCGGCCGGGTCTACGCGGGCTGGGGCCTGTCGCAGACCTTCTACCGGCTCGAGGCCGACATCACCCACATGGGCTACGCCTCGCTGGAGGACTTCCTGATCGGGTTCTGGGAAGGCCTGTTCTACGAGCGCGACGCCAACAACCTGCTCACCATGCTGTGGACGTGGCAGCACGGCGACATCAGCGCCAACGACACCTTCAAGGGCGACTTCAAGGCCGCGCTCGGCGCCATTCGCGCCAAGGCGATCCTGATGCCCGCCTCGACGGACCTGTATTTCCCGCCCGAGGACAACGCCATCGAGGCGGCCGCCATGCCGAACGCGGAGCTGCGCGTGATCGACACGTGGTGGGGCCATTTCGCGGGCGGGCCGGGCACCAGCCCGGACGACATCAAGGTCCTCGACGACGCTCTGAGAGAGCTGCTCGCGAGCGGGTGAGAGACGCGCAGCGGCGCGCGGACGGGGCCTGCCCCGGTCAAGTCAGGGAGCTGGAGACACGAGATGCCCGAGACGCTGATCAAGGTCGATCTCACGCAATCGGCCTACGACAACGACATGGTGCACAATCGCTGGCACCCCGACATCCCGATGGTCGCCTACGTGAAGCCGGGCGCCGACTTCATCGTCGAGACCTACGACTGGACCGGCGGCTTCATCAAGAACAACGATTCCGCCGACGACGTGCGCGACATCGACCTGTCGATCGTCCACTTCCTCTCGGGTCCGATCGGCGTCGAGGGCGCCGAGCCAGGCGACCTGCTGGTGGTCGACCTCCTCGACATCGGCGCCAAGCCCGAGAGCCAGTGGGGCTTCAACGGCTTCTTCTCCAAGAAGAACGGCGGCGGCTTCCTGACCGAGCACTTCCCGCAGGCCCAGAAGTCGATCTGGGACTTCGAGGGGATGTTCACCAAGTCGCGCCACGTCCCAGGCGTGCGCTTCCCCGGCCTGATCCATCCCGGCCTGATCGGCTGCCTGCCCGATCCCAAGATGCTGGAGACTTGGAACACCCGCGAGAAGGCGCTCTACGACACTGATCCGGAGCGCGTGCCGGCGCTCGCCACCCTCCCCTTCGGCCCGACGGCCCATATGGGCCGCCTGAACGGCGACGCGAAGGACGCGGCCGCCGCCACGGGCGCCCGCACAGTCCCGCCCCGCGAGCACGGCGGCAATTGCGACATCAAGGACCTGTCGCGCGGCTCGAAGATCTACTTCCCGGTCTACGTGCCCGGCGCCGGCCTCTCCATGGGCGACCTGCACTTCAGCCAGGGCGACGGCGAGATCACCTTCTGCGGCGCCATCGAGATGGCCGGCTGGGTGCATCTCAAGGTCGAGCTGATCAAGGACGGCATGGCCAAGTACGGGATCAAGAACCCGATCTTCAAGCCGTCGCCGATCACGCCGAAATACGACGACCACCTGATCTTTGAGGGCATCTCGGTCGACGAGAGTGGCGGCCAGCACTACCTCGACGTCCACATCGCCTATCGGCAGGCCTGCCTGAACGCGATCGAGTACCTGAAGAAGTTCGGCTACTCGGGCGCGCAGGCCTACTCGATCCTCGGCACGGCGCCGGTCCAGGGCCACATCTCGGGCGTCGTAGACATCCCGAACGCCTGCGCGACCCTCTGGATACCGACCAAGATCTTCGAGTTCGACATCAATCCCGGCGCCGACGGACCGACCAAGTTCCTCGATGGCTCGATCCAGATGCCGCTCTCGCCGGATCTGTGACCCTCCAGTCGTCCGGTGAGCACTTCCGTCTCACCGGACGCGACCTGCCCCCTCTCCCGTTCGGGAGAGGGTTGGGGTGAGGGACCCGGTCTTTCCGGAGAGGTCGCAGCCCTCACCCTGTCCCTCTCCCGCACGGGAGAGGGGACCCGCGTGTCACCGGTTACGTCGCGAATTTCTCCTCGTGCTTGAGGCGCCCCATGCCCGTCTACGACTACGCTTGCGAGGCCTGCGGCCCCTTCACGGTGATGCGTCCGATGGCGGAGTTCCGCGAGCCGCATGCCTGCCCGGATTGCGGGGGGACGAGCCAGCGCGCCTTCCTCACCGCGCCGCGCATCGCCGGCATGGATGCGGGGCTGCGGGCCGCCCACGCCACCAACGAGCGCAGCCGCCACGCGCCCCGTCGCTCAGGGAGCCACGGGGCCGGCTGCGGCTGCTGCTCACCCAAGAAGGCGACCGCGGCCCCGGCCGCCGCCAAGAGCTTCCCGAAGGCGCGGCCCTGGATGATCAGCCACTGAGACGCGCGCCACCGGGGGACACTCACGGTCAGGAGGACATCACGCCATGATGCACGGAGACATCTCTTCCAGCCAGGACAGCGTCGGCGTCGCCGTCGTGAACTACAAGATGCCGCGCCTGCACACCCGCGCGGAGGTGCTGGAGAACGCCAAGGCGATTGGCAAGATGATCGTCGGCATGAAGTCCGGCCTGCCCGGCCTCGACCTCGTGATCTTCCCCGAATATTCGACCCACGGCATCATGTACGACGCCGCCGAGATGTACGAGACCGCCTCGACGGTCCCGGGCGCCGAGACGGAGGTGTTCGCCACCGCCTGCCGGGAAGCTAAGGTCTGGGGCGTGTTCTCGCTCACCGGCGAGCGCCACGAGGAGCACCCACACAAGGCCCCCTACAACACCCTGATCCTGATGAACGACCAGGGCGAGATCGTGCAGAAGTACCGCAAGATCATGCCGTGGACGCCGATCGAGGGCTGGTATCCGGGCGACCGCACCTACGTGTCGGACGGGCCGAAGGGGCTGAAGATCAGCCTGATCATCTGCGACGACGGCAACTACCCGGAGATCTGGCGCGACTGCGCCATGCGGGGTGCCGAGCTGATCATCCGCTGCCAGGGCTACATGTACCCGGCGAAAGAACAGCAGGTCGTCATCTCGAAGGCGATGGCGTTCGCCAACAACACCTACGTGGCGGTGGCCAACGCGGCCGGCTTCGACGGCGTCTACACGTATTTCGGCCACTCGGCGATCATCGGCTTCGACGGGCGGACGCTCGGCGAGTGCGGCGAGGAGGAGATGGGCATCCAGTACGCCGCCCTGTCGAAGTTCCTGATCCGGGACTTCCGCGCCCACGGCCAGTCGGAGAACCACCTCTTCAAGCTGCTGCACCGCGGCTACACGGGCATGATCAACTCGAAGGAGAACCGGCACGGGATGTCGGAATGCCCCTACGACTTCTACCGCCGCTGGATCGAGGATCCCGACGGAACCCGCGACGCGGTGCGGGCGATTACCCGTCAGAGCGTCGGCACGGAGGAATGCCCGATCGAGGGGATCCCCTTCGTCGGCAAGGGCGAGGGTGCCCCCGATCCGGCGCGCTGACCGCCGGATCCGCCGCTCCGCCCCCCTTCGCGGCGGAGCGGGCCGGTCATCCGATCAGGAGCATCATGGACACGACTCCCCTTGGCCCTTCCGCCTTCCGGGCGCCCGCGGTGCTGCTCTCCGGCCCGGTCGACTACGACATGTACAAGGACTTCCGCCGCCAGCTCGGCGCGGCGGCAGACCGCGAGATCGTGGTCGTCGAGCTGACGACGCTCGGCGGCGATCCGGAGGTCGCCCGGATGATGGGCGAGGACATCCGCTTCAACAGCGCGATGGACCCGAACCGGCGCTTCGTCTTCCTCGGCAAGGCGGCGATCTACTCGGCCGGGACGACATTGATGAGCTTCTTCGCCCGGCCGAACCGCTACCTGACCTGCGGCACGCGGCTGATGATCCACGAGCGCAAGATGAACAAGCAGCTCCAGGTCGAGGGGCCGCTCACCACCTGCATCGCCTCCGTGAAGGCGACGCTCAACGAGATCCTGTGCTCGATCGAGATCCAGAACGAGGGCTTCGCGAACCTGATCGCAGGCTCGGACGTCACCCTCGACGAGGTGCTCGAGAAGGCGCCGTCGAACTGGTACCTCGAGGCCGAGGAGGCGAAGCGGCGCGGTCTGATCGAGGCGGTGATCTGAACCGCGTCTTTGCGAACGTCGTGAAGCAACCCAGGGCGGCGCGACACCGGCGAGCGTGGCGCCGCTAGATTGCTTCGCTTCGCTCGCAAAGACGGCGAGTCCTCACGTTTCAGGGTAATCGGCTCCGAGGCTGGTCTCGCGCCACGCCTCGATCTCGGCGATCCGCTGCTTCAGGCGCGCCGTCACCGCGTCGTAGCCCCAGGCGCCCAGCACGAGGTGGCGCGGCGGATCCGCCATCTCGGTCACCCGGATCATCGCCTCCGCGGCCCGCACCGGATCGCCGGCCTGGGTGCCGCTCTTCTCCGACGTTGCCTTCAGGCGCGCGCCCGCGGTTTCGGCGTAGTCGGAAATCGCGTTGGGGGTCTGGACCAGGGAGCGGCCGGCCCAGTCTGTGCGGAACGGCCCCGGCGCGATGCAGGTGACGCGGATCCCGAGCGGCCCGGCCTCGGCGGCGAGCGAATCCGAGAACCCTTCGACGGCGTGCTTGGTGGCGGCGTAGTAGCCGGAGGCCGGGAAACCCACGAAGCCCGCCACCGAGGTCACGTTGAGGATGTGACCCGACTTCTGTGCCCGCATCACCGGCAGCACCGCCCGGGTCAGGGCGAACAGGCCGAAGACGTTGGCGTCGAACTGGGCGCGGATCTTGTCCTCCTCGCCCTCCTCGATCGAGGATTGGTAGCCGTAGCCGGCATTGTTCACGAGCACGTCGACCCGCCCGAACGTCTGCTGGGCGGCGCGCACGGCATCGGCGATCCGGCCCGCCTCGGTCACGTCGAGGGAGAGGGCCAGGACGCGGCCATCGGCACCGTCCGCTAGGTCGGCGACCTTGGCCGCGTCGCGGGCCGTGACCACCGCGCGCCAGCCGCGCCCAACGACGAGCTTGGCGAGTTCCCGGCCGAAGCCGGTCGAGCAGCCGGTGATGAACCAGACCGGGTCGGTGTTCTGCGTCATGGCGGATCCTGATCAGGGGGTCGCGGCCGATTCCGTCAGGCGGTCGACCGAGAGCAGGTAGGCGACGAGCGCGGTCTGCTCCTCGGGCGACACGCCCGTGCCGGCATCGGCCCAGAAGGCGTGTCCTCTGCCGGTAACGCGGGCGACGCGCGCGGTTTCCGAGGCGGCGTTGGCGGCGATCACCTTGGCCCGCAGGTCCCGGTCGACCAGCGCGCGCAGGCTGTTGGCGGGATCGGGGGCGACGCCCCTGTACAGCGTGCCCGGGACGCCGAGCTGGCCCTCGGCATCGACCCCGACCGCGACGCCGGAATCGTGCAGGTACGGCGCCGACCAGGCGAGGCCGACGAGGTTTGGCACCTTGTAGCCGCCCTCGGTGCCGCCCTGCCCCCAGGCGAGCTGGACTTCGGCGAGCCTGTCGCCCGCGAGCGGCACCGGGACGATCACCGGATCGGCCGGGACCGGGAACGGCGTGTCGGTGGCGAACAGCGTCGGCGGCGACAGGCGCGCCTCCATCTTGGCGCCGGCCCGCGCGCGGGTCGGCTCGGTGCCGATCTCGGCCTCCGGGACGACCCGGTGGTTGGTGAGAGCCGGCCCGGAATGGCAGGTGCCGCAACCGGCCTTCTCGAACACCGCGCGGCCGGCCCGGACCCGGTCCGGATCCTGCCCGGCGGCGGGCGGGTGCAGCAGGTTCTGGAAGGCCGACATGGCGTTGTTGGCGTGATTGACCGGCTCGCCGGGGACCGACGTGAACAGGCCGTTGTCGGTGACGTAGTTGGTCGCCGGATAGGTCGGCAGCACCGCGTAGCTGTTCAGGCCCGGGGAGGCCGGGGTCGGGTCGACGCTCTTCAACACCTCGGATGGGCTCCGACCGCCGTCCGGCCGGTAGCGGAACGCCTCCGTGGCCGACCCGCGCAGGACGATGCCGAGATACGTCTCCGGATCCAGGCCGAACAGCCAGGACGCCGCGGCGGCGAGCTGGGTCGTGTCGGAATTGGCCGCGTGGACGTTGTTGTTGAGCGAGGACAGGCCGGCGAAGGGCCCGATCGCCTCGCGGCCGCTCCAGCTGTATGGCTCGCCGTGGGCGGAGAAGCTCGACGGGATCGAGGTCGGGTTGGTGACCCGGTCGGCGGACGAGTCGAAGCTGCCCGGCGGCCAGCTCGCCACCTGCACCTTGGTGGCCGCCTCGACCGCCGCGGCGTCCGGCAGGGCCGGTCCCGTGCCGGTCGAGCCAGTATGCTGCGGGTCGGCGGAGGGCCGGGCATCGGCCTCTGGCACGCTGGCGTGCATGAAGTAGGCCGAGGAGTTCTTGGCGAGCGCCATCAGCAGCCCGGCATTGAGGTCGGTGTTGGGCGCGCCCTCCACGACCTTGCCGGTGCCGGGATCGACCGCCGCGTGGCACAGGGCGCAGGTGATGCCCATGCGCAGATGGCCGCGGTCGGAGAAGGTCTTGATCCCGATGATGAAGGCGCCGCCCTTCGGCACGTCGAGCCCGGTCGGCACCAGCTCCCCCGTCCGGTAGACGCGGTCGCCGACGCGCACGTCCCTGGCCATGGCGACCTGAAGGTTCGTGGTGCCCTGCCCGCCGAGCCTCGCCACCGCCAGGGCGACGGCGCCGGGCGTCAGGCCGCCGTCGAGCATGCCCATGACGTCGGTGAGGAAAACCTCGTTGCCGAACGTCTCCTGATAGAAGGCCTGCCGGCCGCGCTCGACCATGGCGGGATCGATCGCGACCGCGCCACTCGACGGCGAGAGCGCTTTCCGTCCGGCCTCGGTGCCGTTGAGCCCCTCGGCCTCCGCGCGCGACACCCGGCGGCCCAGGATGTCGAAGGCGGTCTGGATCGGGTAGCGGTCCGCGTTGAGCAGGTCCGCCCGGTCGGGCATCGGGGCGTAGCTGAAGCGGCCGAGGCTCAGCGTCGCGCCGGCCGCGACGGTCACGAGCCCGGCGGTGATCAGGATGCGGCGCGGCCAGCCCATGAAACCCGAGTGTCCTTCCCGGCGCCCGCCCGCGAGCGAGCGGGACCGGAGGGCCGGGCCTTCAACCGCCGGACACGGCCAGGGTTCACCCCGTCGGCCGGGACCGGGTGTCGCGTCCCGGCCGGCGCCGATTGTCAGATCTGGACCTGCCCGCCGTCGGCGAACAGTTCGACGCCGTTGACGAAGCTCGCCGCGTCAGAGGCGAGGAACAGCACCGCCTGGGCGATCTCCTCGGGCCGGCCGACGCGGCCGGCCGGGATCTGGCCCGCGAGGTAATCCTTGGTGGCCGCGGCCTGATCGCCGCCGCCGAAGAGCTCGTCGAGGCCGGCGGTCTCGGTCACGCCCGGACTGATCGTGTTCACCCGGATACGACGATCCTTCAGGTCGAGGATCCAGTTCCGGGCGAAGTTGCGCACCGCCGCCTTGGTGGCCGAGTAGACGCTGAAGGCCGGCGTGCCGGAGCTGCCGGTGGTCGAGCCGGTGAGCACGATCGCGGCCCCGTCGCGCAGCAGCGGCAGCGCCTTCTGGACGGTGAAGAGCACGCCCTTCACGTTGGTGTCGAAGATGCTCTGATAGTGCGCCTCGGTGATCGCGCCCAGCGGCGCGAAGGTGCCGCCGCCGGCATTGGCGAAGACCACGTCGATCTGCATGTGCTTCTGCTGGACCGCGTCGTACAGGCGGTCGATGTCGGCGAGGTTCGCCATGTCGCCGCGCACGCCGGTGACCCGGCCCCCGATCCGCTTCACCGCCGCGTCGAGCGCCTGCTGGCGGCGACCGGTGATGAACACCGAGGCCCCCTCGGCCACGAAGGCCTGGGCGGTCGCGAGGCCGATGCCGCTGGTGCCGCCGGTCACCACCACGACCTTGTCCTGAAACCTGCCGGTCATCGTCGTTCTCCGTCTCTCGGCTTCGTGTGCGCCGCTGCCGAAGAGATGATCCCGGAACGTTGATGCGGATAGTCAGCGATTGTGGCACTCAGCGTTCCTCTGGAGGAACGATGAGCCGCGCCGACCTCAACGACTACGCCTACTTCGCCGCGGTCGTGTCGCATGGCGGCTTCGCCGCGGCGGGTCGCGCGCTGCACCAGCCGAAATCGAAGCTGAGCCGCCGGATCGCGGCCCTGGAGGCGCGCCTCGGCGCGCGCCTGATCGAGCGGTCGAGTCGGCGTTTCCGCGTGACCGAGGTAGGCCAGGGCTTCTACGAGCGCTGCCGGGCGATGATGCTGGAGGCCGAGCGGGCCGAGGCGCTGGTCGCGGAGGCGCAGACCGAGCCGCACGGACGGATCCGGATGAGTTGCCCGACGGGCCTCACCGACATCGTCGCCGCGCGCGTCCGCGGCTTCCTCGCCTGCTACCCGAAGGTGAGGCTGCAGTTGGTCGTGACCGATCGGCCCGTCGACCTGATCGAGGAGCGCATCGACGTGGCGCTGCGGGTCCGGCTTGACCTGACAAGCGACGCGTCCCTGACCATGCGCACGCTCGGCTCCTCGCGCTGGATCCTGGTCGCCGCGCCGCGGGTCGCGCGCGGCCTCGGCACCGACATCGCCGCGCTCGGCGCGGTCCCGACCCTCGGCACCCGCGACGATCCGGGCGAGGCGGAGTGGCGGCTGGAGCACCGTGACGGCACGGTCTTCACCCTGCGCCACGAGCCGCGCATGACCTGCAGCGACTTCGCCGCGCTGTGCGACGCGGCGGCAGACGGCCTCGGGGTCGCGTTCCTGCCCGACCACGCCTGCACCGACGCCGTCGCGGCCGGCCGGCTCGTGCCCGTCTACCCGGACTGGCAGGGTCAGCCCGGGATCGTGCACATCGTCTTCACGACCCGGCGCGGACTGCCGCCGGCCGTGCGCGTGCTGATCGATCACCTGGCGGCGACATTCCCGAAGCTATGAGAGCCGCGCCCTAATACCCGCGCGCCGCGTCGACCCCGTTCGGCACCTGGCCGGTCCGGCGATAGGCCCGCAGGTTGCCCGCCACGGTGGCGGCGGCCGAATCCATGTCGGTCGGCCCCGAGACGTGCGGCAGCACCGTCACGCCGGGATGGGACCACAGCGGCGACTCCGCCGGCAGGGGCTCGACCGCGAAGACGTCGAGCACCGCGTGGGCGAGGTGGCCATTGTCCAGGGCGGCGATCAGATCCTCGGTGACGACGATCGGGCCGCGGGCGAAGTTGATCAGCGCGGCGCCGGGCCTCAGGACGGCGAGGCGCTCGGCGTTCACGAGACCGCGCGTCTCAGGCGTCAGCGGCACGAGACAGACGAGGATGTCGCAGCGGCCGAGCATCGCCGGGAGGCTGTCGGCACCGTGGAACGTCTCGAGATCCGGCACCGCCTTGGGGCTGCGGCTCCAGCCGACGACGCGGAAGCCCGCGCCGGTGAGCCGCTCCGCCGCCGCGGTCCCGAGCGCACCGAGGCCGAGCAGGCCCACAACGGTGTCGGATGGCTTGCGATAGGCGTGCGGTCGCCAGACGCGATCCCGTTGCTGGCGGGCATAGGCCGGCATGTCGCGCTGGAGAAAGTAGGTCCAGGCCAGGACCGCCTCGGCCATGGTGCGGGCCATCTCGCGGTCGACCAAGCGGACGATCGGCAGCGGCCGGTCGAAGGCGCCGACGAGCTTCTCGACGCCGGCCCAGAGGCTCTGAACCCAGACGAGGCCCGGCAAGGCCGCAACCTCGGACGGATCGGGATTGGCCACGACGGCGACCCGCGTCGCCGCCCGGGCCGCGTCATCCATCGACCGGAACGGGATCAGGCGCTCCTCCGGCATGGCCGCCGACAGGACCTGCAGGTACTCCGCCTCCTGGTCCGGCCCCTTGCACCCGACCAGGGCAATCGCCTCCGCCATCCACGTCCTCCGCGCCGATACCGTCGTCCACCGTCGACGACGCAGGGGCTGTGCCTGAGCCGATCAGGCTCGTCGAGCTGGATCGGATTCTTGCCGCGTCAACGCGCCTCGATCAGCGCCGGGTAGACGAGACGGACGGTGCGGCGCGCCTCCGGAACCGCGCCCTCGGACCGCTCGCGAATGCTCCCGGTCGTGGCGGTCACCGACGCTTCCGTCGGCCTGAGGCGCCAGCGTTCGGCGCCCTGCATGGCGATGCGCGGCTTGGGACGTTCGAGATGCCGGTCCGCACCCTCGGTGGGCACCGTAGCGAGCCCGGCCAGCGTCATGGCGGCGAGGAGGCTGAACCGGGCCAAGGGCCGGCGGCGGGATCGGGCAGGATCGGAGGGCATGACAGGGCACCGCGAGGACGCCCCTGTTCTGCAAGTCGGAAGTGAAAACGGGATCGAACCGAATCGATTCTCAAGTCGTTGCCAACACCTGTCTGGCGACGCGGTAAATGTAGGCTGTCCGGGCAGGGTAAACGACAATTCAGGAGGACGCGCGGATATGGTCAGCAAGGTCGAGGGGGGATCCGGAACGCCGGAGCGGGCGGAGATCGGCCGCGTGATCGACACCGACATCTCCGCGCGCCTGGACCGGCTGCCTTGGGGGCGCTTCCATGTCCTGGTGATCGTGGCGCTCGGCATCACCTGGGTGCTCGACGGCCTCGAGGTCACCCTCGCCGGCTCGCTGGTGGGCGCCCTACGCCAGCCGCCGATGTCCTTCTCCGAGTTCGACGTGGGTCTGGCAGCCTCCTGCTACCTCATCGGAGCCGTCACCGGGGCGATCGGCTTCGGCTGGCTCACGGATCGGATCGGCCGCAAGAAGCTGTTCTTCATCACCCTGGCCCTCTACCTCGTCGCCACGGCGGCCACAGGCCTGTCCTGGAATGTCTGGAGCTTCTGCGCCTTCCGGTTCTTCACGGGTGCGGGGATCGGCGGCGAGTACACGGCGATCAACTCGACCATCCAGGAACTGGTCCCGGCCCGGGTCCGCGGCTGGACCAACCTGGTCATCAACGGCTCGTTCTGGATCGGTGCGGCGCTGGGCTCGTTCATGTCGATCGTGCTGCTGAAGCCCGAGGTGATCGACCCGGCCTGGGGCTGGCGCGTCGCCTTCTTCACCGGCGGGGCCATCGGCCTCGTAATCCTGCTCCTACGCACCTGGATCCCCGAGAGCCCGCGCTGGCTCGCAACCCACGGCTACGCGGCAGAGGCCGACCGGGTGGTCACCGGGATCGAGAAGCGCTTCACCGACGAGGGCGTGACCCTGCCGCCGGTGGACGAGAGCAAGCGCATGAAGGTCCGCACCCGCGACCACACCCCGCTCTCGGAGGTGTTCAAGGCGCTGTTCGTCACGAGCCGCAAGGAGACCATGGTCGGCCTCGCGCTGATGATCGCCCAGGCGTTCTTCTACAATGCGCTGTTCTTCACCTACGCGCTGGTGCTGGAGCGCTTCTATCAGGTGCCCGGCAACCATGTCGGGTGGTACCTGCTGCCCTTCGCGCTCGGCTCGTTCCTCGGCCCGGTCCTGCTCGGGCGGCTGTTCGACACGATCGGCCGGCGCACCATGATCGCCTTCACGTACGGCATCTCGGCACTGCTGCTCGCCGGGGTCGGCCTGCTGTTCCGCCTCGACGTGCTCGGGCCGGTCGGGCAGACCGGGGCCTGGATGGTGGTGTTCTTCTTCGCCTCGGCGGCGGCGAGCTCGGCCTATCTGACCGTCTCCGAGACCTTCCCGCTGGAGATCCGGGCGCTCGCCATCGCGGCCTTCTACGCGGTCGGCACCGGCATCGGCGGCGTCTCGGGCCCGCTCCTGTTCGGCAGCCTGGTCGAGACCGGATCGCGCGACTGGGTGCTGTTCGGCTACGGGATCGGCGCCGTCCTGATGCTCATCGCGGCGGTCGTCGGGGGGATCTGGGGGACGGCTGCGGAGGGCAAGTCCCTGGAGGAGGTGTCGAAGCCGCTAGCGGCGGCCTGAGCGCCGGTCCGCGACGATGATCGTCCGCGCGCGCGGAGCGAAGCCGCCCGGCCTCGCTCCGCACCGCGCCCGTCGACGTCGCGCTCCGTCACGACTCCTTCCGCCACACCTGCCCGTGGTAGACGAACTTGGCCCCCTCGTTCGCCAGGGCCGCCAGCCCCCGGAAGGCGGGGTCGTGAACGGTGATCACGCTGGTCGGAATCTGGCGCATCATGGCGGCGAAGGGCGCCTTCTTCTCGAAGGCGGTGCGGAAACCGCTCTCCTCGAGCACCTTCAGGATCCGGGGCGCGATGCCGCCGCCGATATAGACGCCGCTCGTCGCCAGGAAGGTCAGCGCGAGGTCGCCGCAGACGCGTCCGAGCACCCGGCCGAACAGCGCGAGCGTCTCGGCGGCATGCGGGTCGGTGGCGTTGAGACCGGCCTCGGTGACCGCGGCCGGCTCGATCTTCTCGTGCGGCTGCCCGGTCCGGACATGGGCGACCGCCGCGTGGAGCCGCGACAGGCCCGGTCCCGACAGCACCGTCTCGACGGTAATGCGATCCTCGACCCGCTCCAGGGCGTGCCAGACCTTCTCCTCGAAGGCGTCGGCCGGGCCGATATCGGTATGGCCGACCTCGGTGGAGACGATGGCGAGATGCGCCGCGTAGGGGACCAGCGCCGCCGCGCCGAAACCGGTCCCGGGACCCAGCACCACGCGCGCGCCACCGGGGACCGGCGGACAGGGGCCGACCGGCGTGAGGTCGTGCGGCTCGATATCGGCGGCGCCGGCCGCCACCGGCACATAGTCGTTGACCACGACTGCGGAAGACAGGCCGAAATCCCCGGCGATGCGTTGGCCCGCGATCTTCCAGTGCGCGTTCGTCAGCTGGATCTCCGGACCGTCGATCCGGCCGGCGATCGCCAGGATGGCCGACCGCGGCGACGGTCCACCGCCCTTGGCGAGCGACGCCCTGATGGCACTCGACGGGTCCGGATGATCGGCGGTGGCCTCGTGCGCGAGCAGCCGAGGCTGGTCGCCGGCCTGCTCGATGATGCCGAACCGGGCATTCGTGCCGCCGATATCGCCGACGAGAACCGGAAACTCGAACATCGAAGGAAGCTCCTGCTCTCTGGTTCGCACGGAACCGATACGGACCCGGCGCGGCGAAATATCGGATCCGTGACTTCGCACGGGTAAGTGCCATGTGGCGCCGGCCGCGTCTCAACGCGTCGCGTTCGTCTTGTCCCGTAGTCGACCGATGACGCCAAGATGCGTATCGCCGAATCCGCTCCCGTATTTGAGTCCGTATCCGAGCCCGCGATCGACGCCGATATGGGCGAGCCAGATCAACCCCAGCCCGGCAAGGTCGGCACGGCCGAGGCTCGTGGCCACACACAGGCCGATGAGCGGCAGGATCAGCGCGTGAACGGCGTTGTAGAGCGCAGCGCCTGCCCTCGGACCGGCTGCATAGGCAACCATGCTCAGGTCGGGGACGAACAACAGCGCGGCGAAGAGCCACCAGGATTGACCGAGCCAGCCATAGGCCCACACGGCGGCCGCCAGGATGAAGGCCCCCTCCAGCCGGAGAAGGAGGCGCGGCCAGCCAGCGGCTGAGCGATCCGACATTGCGACGTCCCTGGATCGAGGGTCCGCGCCGAAGGCCGGCTATGCCGCGGGCAGCGCATCGGGTTCGATGACGCCCCCCAGCGCCCAATCCCGGAGCAGCGCCCGGACGGCCTGCGGATCGGGCAGGCGGCGGCGGGCCACGGTCTCCCCCTCGCCCACGCGCACCGCCACGCCGCCATCCTCGTTGACCGATGCGAAGGCGATCTCGTCGGTGCGATCGTCGCCGAAGAAGACCGGTATCCGCCCGGCATAGGGGCTCTGTTCCATGAAGGCGCGGATCGCATGCGCCTTTGTGGCCTGCGCCGGGACGATCTCGCCCACCGCCTTGCCGAGTTGCAGGCGGTAATCGCCGCCCAGCGCCGCCGCCGCCGCCGTCACCAGCGCCTCGGCCCGGGCGGCATCGTCGCCATTCGCGAGCCGCCAGTGCACCGCGACCGAGGCGCCCTTGTCCTCGATCAGAACCTGCGCCAGTGCAGCGGCTTCGGCTTGGAGGCGCGCGACCTGCCGCCGCAAGTCCGGATGATCCTCGGCCCGGCCGCCCGTGAGCGTCCCGCCGATCCGGCATTCGACGCCGTGCAGACCAGCCGCATCGATCCGGGACGGTGCCAGGAAGCCGTCGATCACCGAGACCGGACGCCCGGTCACGATCGCGAGGGCACCGTCGAGACGGCCCCGCAGCCGTTCCAGGGTCTCCACCAGCCCAGGCTCGATCTGCACGGCGTCCGGCCGCGGCGCGATCTCGGCGAGCGTGCCGTCGAAGTCGAGAAAGAGGGCGATGTTCATCGCGGGCGGTCCCGGGCTCGAGTGTCGGCGGTGGGCTAGCACGCTCGGCCGGGACGACAAATGCCGGCCGGCCCGCCCTATCTGATTCCGCGCAGTCACGTCGCGAGGTTTCCATGAGTGGTTCGCCCTTCTGGCCCGTTCCGGATCCGGTCAGGTCCGGTGAGGAGAGCGTCTGGGACTACCCGCGGCCGCCACGGCTGGAGCCGGTCGCGGAGCGCCTGCAGGTGGTGCTCGGCGGCGCCGTGATCGCGGAGACCGAGGCGGCCTTTCGCGTCCTCGAGACCTCGCACCCGCCGACCTATTATCTGCCGCCCGATGCCATCGCGGCCGGGACGCTCACGAACCGCCGGCGCGGCGGGATCTGCGAGTGGAAGGGACAGGCGGTCCTGTTCGATGTGCGGGGCGGCGATCGCCTCGCGCCCGGGGCCGCCTGGGCCTATCCCGACCCGACTCCGGATTTCCGCGCGATCGCCGGCTACGTCGCGTTCTACGCCGGCCCGATGGACGCCTGCTTCGTCGGCGCGGCGCGGGTGGCGCCCCAACCCGGGACCTTCTACGGCGGCTGGATCACCCCCGGCATCGTCGGGCCGTTCAAGGGCGGCCCGGGCACGATGGGCTGGTGATCGTCTTTCCCTCCCCTGTTCCAAGTCCGGACCGACACGGCGAGCTGAACCCCATGAATGCGCTGACAGAAACCGATCCCACGGGTGCCGGCTTCAGCCCGGAGGGCCTCGCCCGCATCGGGCCGTGGATGGACCGCCTCGTCGCTGACGGTCGGCTCGCCGGCCTGTCGGTCACCGTGGCGCGGCGGGGCCGAATCGCCTTCGCCCGCGCCTGCGGGCAGGCTGACCTGGCCCGGGCGACGCCGTTCACCCTCGACACGGTGGCGCGGATCTACTCGATGACCAAGCCGCTCACCTCGGTGTCGGTGATGCAGCTCTACGAGCAGGGGCTGTTCCAGCTCGACGATCCCGTCGCCCGGGTCCTGCCCGACTTCGCCGAGATGCGGGTCGCCGTCGGCGGCAACCGGGCGAAGCTGGAGACCGAGCCCGCCAAACGCCCGATCACGGTGCGCGACCTGCTGACCCACACCGCCGGCCTGACCTACGGCTTCATGGAAGCGACCCTGGTCGACGCGCAGTATCGCGAGCACGGCGTCGATTTCCTGGCACGCGAGGGCACCCTCGCCGACATGACCGCGCGGGTGGCGAAGCTGCCGCTCCTCGCCCAGCCCGGCAGCGCCTGGAACTACAGCGTCGCCACCGACGTGCTCGGCCAGTACGTGGCGGCCCTCACCGGGCGTCCCTTCGCCGACCACCTCCGCGATGCGGTAATCGGGCCGCTCGGCATGGTCGATACCGACTTCCACGTCCGGCCGGCGCTGATGCCGCGCTTCTGCGCCACGTACGCGTATGACCGCGAGCGCCGGCTCCGCCTGTTCGACGATTCGGTGGATACCGCCTTCGCCACACCGCCCGCCATCCCGTCGGGCGGCGGCGGCCTCGTCTCGACAGCCGCCGACTACCAGCGCTTCTGCCGGATGATCCTCAACCGCGGCACCCTCGACGGGACGCGGCTCCTGGGGCGCAAGACGGTGGAACTGATGCTGGCGAACCACCTGTCCGGCGATCTCGCCGCGATGGGGACGCCGCGCTTCGCCGAGACGTCCTACACGGGCATCGGCTTCGGCCTGGGCTTCTCGGTGATGCTCGATCCGGCCCGCGCCCAGATCCTCGGATCACCCGGCGAGGTCGCCTGGGGCGGCCTCGCCTCGACGGCGTTCTGGATCGACCCGGCCGAGGATCTCTCGGTGGTGCTCATGACGCAGCTCGTGCCGTCCTCGGCGCTGCCGATCCGGCGCGAGCTGCGCGTCCTGACCTACGCGGCCCTGGCCGATTGAGGCCTGGCCGCGCGCGGGTCGGCGTCGCTCACTCGTCCTTGGGCGCCTCGACGGCGGCGGGCTTCTGCGCCGGCTTCGCGCCGGCCTTGGCGCTCGGCTTCGGGGCGGCGGTCGCGTATTCGGGATCGCTGCGCGGACCATTCGCACCGTTGGTCGGGCCGGGAAGCTGACCGGGCGCGAGATCGGTGACCTTGCTCCAGGTCTGTGACTTGCACAGGAACGCGATCAGGCAGCCGCGCACCGTCAGCTCGCCGGGCTTCTCGGTCCAGATGGTGACGTCGTAGGACTTGCCGTCCTCGGAATTGTAGATCCTGCCCTCATAATGGGCGTCGGCGTTCGGCTTCAGCCCCATGATCAGCTGATGACCGAGGGAGGGCCGAGCCTGCTTCTTGGGATCTGGGTTCTTGAAGTCGACCCGCGGCTCGCCCTTGTCGTTCAGCGGAACCTTCAGCCACACCACGTAGCCGCACAGCCGGTCACCCGCGGTCCCGCACTTCTCGAGACGCACGCGGGCACGGCCGTCCTCCGTGAGATAGGTGCCGCTGGGATCGGTCGGCGTGGCGGCATGTGCCGTGCCCGCCAGGACCGAGAGCGCCAGGATCGCGAGCGGCGCAACCCGGCGACCGATCGATGAAAACCGCATACCCGAACTCCCATTCGTCGCGAGCGGTGATGGAGGACAGACCGCCCACCCTCGCGTGAACCGCTTTCAGCGCGGAGAGACCCCGCTCTCCGCGTCGGCGCGCCCGCGCCGAGCCGAGAACCGGACGGCGTGCGCTTCATGCCCGCCCTGTCCCGCGCGAAGTTGTCCGCATCATGACAACTCAGTTGAGGTTTTGGCGAGCCGATCGGTCCTGAATTACTGGGCCTCGCGATCAGTTCCGCGTCGGCGGGCGCGTTCGACCCGGTCCGAGAGCACGCTGCATCACGGTGACGTCGAGCCAGCGCCCATGCTTATAGCCGACCCCCGTCAGGGTGCCGACCGGTGTAAAACCGAGGCTTGCGTGCAGCGCGATCGAGGCGCGCGAGCCGCTGTCGGCGATGATCGCCACCAGGGTCCGGCAATCGATCCGTTCGCTCGCTGCGACCAGCGCCGCGAGCAGAGTCCGGCCGACACCGCCGCCGCGGGCCGAGCGGGCCACATAGATCGAATCCTCCAGGGTTGAACGGTAGGCGGCCCGCTGGTGATAGGGGCCGGCATAGGCATAGCCCGCGACCAAGCCGTTCCGGTCGGCGACAAGATACGGGAAGCCACCGTCGCGCAGGACCGAGTAGCGCCGCGTCATCTCCTCCAGGGTCGGCGGCTCCGTTTCGAAGCTCGCCGTGCTGGTAGCGACGGCGTCCGCGTAGATCGCCGCGATGGCCGGGAGGTCGGCCTCGGTGGCCGGACGTATCAGGGCTGTCACAGCCGGATGTTAGGCCAAGCCATCCGTCTCCGGCAACGGCGGCGACCGGGCCGGGCAACGCGTGTTCAGGTGTCGGGGGACAACGACGCGACGAAGGGACCGGCACCAGAGCGCCGATCCCGCAAGAGCTGGATGGTGTTCGCTTACTCGGCGGCGGTCATGTCGGCGGTGAAGTGGCCGCACCAGTCCTTCGAGGCGACAACCGGCCAGAGGCCCTTCGACTCGGGGGCCGGCTGGGTGACCGGAGGATTGAAGCGGCAGAGGCCCTCGTCACCCTGAGCCTGGGCGCCGTTGAGTTTGTGATCGTCGAAGAAGCGGCAGCTCTCGCAAGCGGCGTTCGCGGTACCGGCCATCGGGTCTCTCCATCGGATGCGTCGGGGTCGCAACGCTCCCGCGACAGTTCTTAATTAGAATAGCTCAAAAGAACGGTCAATCGGGTGCCTTGCGTGGAGCTTGCGTCGACCGGTCCCCATGCCGTGGGCTGAAAAAATCCAGGCGAGTAGGCGCGCGTGTGGGGGCGCCGTGGACCTTCGCTCCTCGGTCCGGCCGCCGTCGTCGCAGCGTGACCCGATGGCGAGCAGCCTGACCGAGGCCGGCGCGCGGACGGCTGAGCGAAGGTCGCGGCGGTCCGCGAGCCCCTGCGAACGCACCGAAACCGGACCCCGATGGGGATCCGGCTTCGGAAGAGAGACAGCAATCCGATCGTCGCGCGCTTCGGTCTGCGTCGCGACGCGCGATCCAAGAAGGCTCAGCCCTGCTTGGCCTTCTTGTTGGCGTTGTGGTGGCCGATGGCGCAGCCCGCCGCGGCGCCCATCTTGCCGTGGCCCGCCACGTGACCGGCGACACCGCCGACCACGGCGCCCTTGAGGCAGCCCTTCGCTTCGGCCGGTGCCCCGGCGAGCAGGCCCGCGATGGCCAGGGCGGAGACAAATACGATCCGGTTCATCATGGTGCTTCCTCCTATCGTCGCTGTCGAAACGACGAGGCGCGCCAACCCGTTCCGCCGATCGAGGCGTGTGCCGACCCGTACGGGTGAACCGGACCGTCCAATCGGTCAGAACGCGAGACCGCTTACCAGCCGCACGAGGTCCGCCTGGCGCGTCGCACCCGTCTTGGCGAAGATCGCCTTCAGCTGCGAGCGCGCGGTCGCCGAGGTGATAGCGAATTGCGACGCCGCCTCCGCCAGCGAGGTGCCAGCCGAGACGGTTTGGGCAAGACGTGCCTCGGCGGGCGTCAACCGATAAGCCGCCTGCAGGATCGCGGAAGCCGGCGCCCGCCGGCTCCCGGGATTACTGGCGAGGAGCAGCGTTCTCGCGCCGCCGAACAGGCCGCGGCTCGGTCCGACCAGCGGCACGACATGGATCACGATCGACGGCGCGTCCCGCCGGGCCACCACCACGGCCGAGATGGGCGGGCGTCCGAAGGGCCGCGCCAAGGCTTCGAGCCGCCGGGCGGCCTCGGGATCCTCCGCGGTCAAGCGGCCGGTCGCAAGCTTCAGGTCGTGGCCGAGGAGCGCGCCGAAGGCTTCGTTCCAACAAAGCGCACGTCCCTCGGAATCGAGGATCAGAGCGGCGCGTTCGATCAGTTCGAAAGCCTGCGTCATCCCGGCGAGACGGGCCTTCTCGACCATGGCCGTCAATAGAGCCGCGCGCCGGAACAACGGTGACAGGGTCGCGAGGCGGCTCTGTTCATGCAGTTCGTAAGGTCCCTGCGCCGACGTCCTCTGCAGGGACAGGCACCACAGCCGCCCCTTCACCGCGAAGCCGATCCCGGCGAACCAGCGCAGACGGTGGGAGGCGAGCAGATCCTGGTAGAAAGGCAGGCGCGCCACTTCCTCGGGCGAGGTGAAATCCTGATCCACCGTGATGCCGCGCGCCTGCATGTACGGTAGGCCGCGGAGGCGATAGTCGTCGCGGTGCCAGCCCTCGTCGAAGTAACGGCGCGATGCTTCGGCGAGGGAGGCAGTGCAGAGGGATTCGATGCCCATACGGTCGGAACGCAGCAGAAGAGCGCCCTCGCTGCCGGACGCCCGAACGGTCCGCTCGGCCAAATCCTGCCATCGCGCCGGATCGACCACCGCCTCCTCAAGATCTTCCCGAAACACGGCCTCGAGGTCATCGTGCAGGCGGGAGAACAGATCCGGCCTCACACCTGACATGTCGTGCGCCTCCCGCAAGACGGATATTGCCGTCAGCGATCGTCTCGCCGATTTATGAATCGTGAAACGCGCGCCTAAACTCCCAAATTATAGATCGGATTTCTAAATTCGGGCAAGCGTTCGAATGTTTACAGACTTGATCCGGCGGCGTGCAGCGTTGAACAGGATGCGTTCCGCTTCGGTCGGCCGCGTTCATCGTCTGGGTGGCCTTCGGAGAGACGCTGGATCTGCCGGTCCGCACTGACCGCGCTCAAGGCCGGGCGGCCTTCGCCCAGCGTGGCAGAGGCGGCGACGGATCCCGCGCTCCGCACTTTGCCACAGCGTGCCGTTCACAACTTCTGATAGAGTTTCAACAGGCCGGGTTCAAGGCTCGTTAACCAAGCTTCGCGATTGTATCGTGGTGCTCGGTTCGATCACGAGTTGTTATCGGACGAGCGCAGTCGAGCAGGATGCGGCTGAAGTCGATGGCGTTTTCCCTGTTTGCGTTCCTCAGCGCATCACCGCGCCTGGCCGCACGCCCATCCGGCAGTGCTCGGACCGTCCTGACGCTTCTCGCCTGCGCGCCGCTCCTCGCCGGTTGCATGTCGAGCCCCCCCGCGGATGTCCGGGCGCGAAGTGCCGGACGTGACGCAGACGGGCTCGATCCAAGAAGGCCTGCCGGCCACGGTGGTCGCCGCCGCACAGGAGGAGGCCGGACGCACCATGCGCCTCGGCCTCGCGAATTACCGACTGAATGTCGGCGACAACTTCGAAGTCTCCTTCCTGATCGATTCCAGCGTCGTTCAGCCGACCTATCGATTGAACCCGAACGACGAGTTCGACGTCGATTTCCGCACGCATCCCGAATTCAACCGTTCCGTGATCGTCCGGCCGGACGGCCGGATCTCGCTGCCCGGCAAGAACGGCATCAAGGTCGCGGGCCTGTCGCCGGAGGCGGCCGCCAGAGGCGCGACCGTCATGAAGGTCGGCGCCTTGTCGTCCACCGTCGCTTCCCTCTCCCGACTGCCTTCGGGGGCCACCCTCCCCCGCAAAGGGAGGCGCGGGAGCCGAGGAGCCAGCGCCTTCCGATGGAGACGCGCGACCGTCCAAACCCTTCAGGAGCGGAGACGCCCCCACCCCCCCGGCAGCACCTGGAAGGCAGCGTTCTTTGGAGCGCGCCTTTCCGTCAAATCCCGCGGAGTCCGAGCATGAGCGCCGTCGGCCTCAGCGTCCTGATCGTCACCTACAATGCCGGCCGGGACATCGAGACCTGCCTGCAGTGCCTGGCGGCGAGCCGGATCGACCGCCCCTACGAGGTGATCCTCGTCGACAACGCCTCGAACGACGGCACGCCGGAGCGCATGGCCATTGCCTTCCCCTGGGTGCGGGTGATCGCCGAGCGGACCAATCACGGCTTTGCGGGCGGCAACGCCGTCGCCCTGGATCACGCGCGCGGCGCCGCGATCCTGCTCCTCAACCCCGACGCGTTCCTGCGTGACCCGGGAGCCCTATCCGACCTGCTCGCCCATCTCGACGCGCACCCGGATGTCGGGGCGGTCGGCCCGCGGCTGATCTTCCCGGACGGGGCGCACCAGGTCGGCGATGCCAGCTACGAGCCGCGCCCGCTCTCGATCCTGGTCCACACCGCCGGCCTTTCCGGGCGCCTCGGCCTGCGCGGCCTCTACCTCGCGAGCCGTCAGCCCCGCGGCAGGGCCGCGGTGGAGGTGGACTTGGCTCTGCGGCGCCTGCCTGCTCCTGCGCCGGTCGGCGATCGATGCCATCGGCGGGCTGGGGAGCCCGATGTTCCTCTACGGAGAGGACGTCGATTGGGGCTGCCGGCTGCGCGATGCCGGCTGGCGGGTCGCCTACTGTGCGGGGATCGCTGTGGTCCATCTCCAGGGCGGTTCCGGAAGCATCCGCTCGGCCCGCTGGCTCGACGGGCTGGCCGCCATCTACAGCCTGCGCAACGCCGGCCGGACCCTGTCGTCGCCCGCCTTCTTCTCGGGTCCGCTGCGGCTCTGCTTCATCCTGCGAGCCCTGGCCTATGGGCTGGCGGCCCGGCTGGGCGGTCAGCCCGATCTTGCCCGCAAGGCCGAGGTCATGCGCAGATTTTCCGGCCACCTGCGCAGTCTTCGCCTCTGATCGACCGGCCCGGCACGGCCGCTTGCGAATGAACACCCTGTGGTAGCCCTTGAGAGGCCCCTGCGTCGGCCGGAACAGAAGCTCCCAGAACTTGCCCAGGACGATGTTCTCGCCATGATAGAACGGCTGCCCGTCGAAACTGTAGGTGAGGTGTTCGAACCGATCAGTTGGGAAAAGCCGCTTCCGCGTCGCCTCCGTGTTCATCGTGTAGAGCGGCACGAACGAGTCGATCTCGACCCGCCGCGGCTCGACGAGGCGCATCACTCGGGCGTGCAGCCGCTTCGGGACGAGCCGCGCCCCGATCCCGACATAGCCCCCGCGATTGGGCGTCCCGGCGTACAGCCAGCCGCCCGGCGCGAGAACCCGGCCGAGTTCCGTCGCGGTGACCTCGGGATGCTCGATATACTCGAGGACCGAGAAGGCCGAGATCAGGTCGAAGCTCCCGTCCGGAAATGGCAGCACCCCGTCGTGACCGATCAGCCTGACCTCGTCGGCAGACCTGTTGCCCAGGACCGCCTCGTCGACGTCGCAGGCCACGACCTGGGCGAAGCGCCCCCGGAAGTCCCCGAGGTGCCACCGCAATGGGACCGGGTCATCGCTCCACTTCCCACGCCCGGCGCCGAACTCCATGACCCGCATGTCCGGCCGGAGCAGGGCGTTGACGCCCACGATGTACTCCATCCGGTGATCGTGCCGGGAATAGCCTCCGGCTCCCATCTCCCGGAACAGCCGCTGTTCGACCGTGACCATGCCTCAGGCTCCTCTGGACGTGTCGCGCCCGCGGCGCGTGTGAAGGCGGCGGGGCCGGACGGGCCTCGGATCGCTGAACGGCCGGATCAGCCTGATGATGCTGGCCGCCTTTGCGGGCGCGGCCGAACTCGGCCAGTTCACGGCCGGCTTCCGGTTCTTCGAATTGGGGGCCGCGGTGGCGATCACCCTGTGCACGCCGCTCGTGCCGGTCTTCGGTCGAGCCGTCGGCTCCCTGGCCGACGGACGGTCCCCGGCCGACACGGCCGCGCTGCGCGCCCGGGTGCGCGCCGCGCTGGTTCCGATCCTGGCCGCATCCGGCGCGGGTGCGGTGGCGGCCTGCGCCCTCGCCGACCCGCTCATGCGCCTCGTCTTCGGGCCGGATTTCTCCGGCGCCATCCCGGTGCTCCGCATCGCCGTCGGGATGAGCGTCCTGCTGATCGCCGCCACCATCTTGTTCGCGGGCCTCGTCCCGCTAGGTCGGACCGGCGTCGCGGTACGCGGGAGCGCGGCGGCCTGCGCCACCAACCTCCTCGCCTGCGCGCTGCTGATCCCCTGGGATCCCCTGCTCGGCGCGGGCCTCGCCGCTTTGCTCACCGAGACCGCGATGCTCCTCGTCCTGGCCCACGCCTTCTGGCGGGAGGCCGGACCGCCGCTGACCCTGGCCGACCTCCCGACGCTCGCGGCGCCGGGCCTCCTCACCGCCCTCGCCTGGGCGGCCGGACCCGCCGTCCTGGCACCCGTGACGGTGCCCGCCGTCGCGGCCCTCTCGGCCGCCCTCGCCGGGTGGCTGTGCCTGCGCCGCGTCCCAACCGATCCCCTCCCCCTCCCGCTTCCGGAAGCCTCGTCATGAGCGATGGACCCGTGCTCTCGGTCATCATCCCGACCTACAGCCGCGCCGACACGCTGCGCCTGTGCCTCCGGGCCTTCGACGGGCAGCAGACGGAGGCGCCCCTCGAGATCGTGATCTGCGACGACGGCTCGACCGACCACACCGGCACGGTCGTCAGCGGCGCCGTCGCCACGGCCCGGGTCCCCGTGGTGCATCTCCGCCAGGAGAATGCCGGGGCCAACGCGGCCCGCAACCGCGCCATCGCGGCCGCGCGGGGCGAGCGCCTTCTGATCGTCAACGACGACACCATCCCGGTGCCGAGCCTCGTCGAGGCGCACCGCCTCGCCCATGCGCGGCGGGGGGACGGGAGACCGCGATCCTCGGGCGGATGACCATCGACCCGGCCCTGCCGTTCTCGCCGTTCTCGGCGCTCCACCACGACGCCTCCTACGATGCCCTGGCGGGCCGCGACGCGGTCGGCTGGGACGCATTCCTGACCTGCAACGTCAGCGTCGACCGGCGCTTCCTGCAGGAGGCCGGGGGCTTCGAGCCGAAGCTGTTCTGGCACGAGGATATCGAGCTGGGCGAGCGGCTGGCCCGGCGCGGCATGCGCCTGTTCTACGCCCCCGAGGCCCGGGGCTATCACCACCACCTCCTCGACGCGGCGGCCTATCTGCGGATCGCCGAGCGCGAAGGTGCGGCCCTGGTGCTGTGGTACCGCAAGCGCCCGGATCTCGTCGTCGATCTCGGCCGGCTCGGTCTGGTCGGGCCGCCGCCGCTCGGCGCGGCGGCGCGGCACCGGGTGGCCGACCTCGCGATGCCGCAGGCCCTTCTGCCAGGCTGGCAGATGGCGGCCCGCGCTGACGCGGATCAGCCCCGAGGCCGACCGCACCGTGTGGCGCCGTCTGTTCCAGCGGCGCAAGCGCCTCGCCATCGCTCGGGCGCTCGCAGCATGAGGCGGTCCCGCACGGTCCTCGGCGGCGCCCTGGTTACGATGATCCTCCCGGTCCTGGCCGCCTGCGGGCCTGCCGACGCGCAGGTTCAGCAGAACATCCTGGTCGATCCCGCCGGCGGCACGAAGCCCGGCTACACCACGGTGGCGCGCCTCGCCGACGTACCCTTCGCCACGCTCGGTCCCGGCTCGATCGTCCTCATCCGCGGCGGCAGCTACGGCGACGTCGTGTTCGTCGGGTCACGCGGAACCGCGGCGGCGCCCATGACGGTTGCGGCCGAACCCGGCACGCAGCCGCGCCTGTCCAACTCGGTGGTGTTCGAGAACGCCGCCTACGTCACCGTCACGCGCTTGACCGTGCAGGGTGCCGTGAATTCCGGCTTCATCATCCGCCGGGGATCGAGCCACGTCACGGTGGCGGGCTCGACGGTGTCCCGGTCCGGCCTCGGCATCTGGATCGGCGACGGATCGGGAGCGGGACACCGGATCACCGGCAACACGCTCGCCGACAACCAGACCCACGGCGTAGCCGTCGACGTGATCAACGCGCCGCAGGAGGAGCCGAGCTACATCCTCGACAACACCGTGACCGGCAACGGCATCCACGGGATGGAGATCAACGGCTCCGGCTACGTGGTCGAGGGCAACCGCGTCTCGGGCAACGGCGTGGGAATATCGGACACATCCGGCATCCATGTTTTCGCCAAGGATGCCGCACAGGACGCCGGCGACCGCAACACCATCCGATACAACATCGTCACCGGCCAGAAGGAGACGACCGGCCAGGACGGCAACGGCATCCAGATCGACCAGTGGTGCGACGGCAACATCGTCGCGTTCAACGTCGCGGCCGACAATGACGGCGCCGGGATCAACCTGTTCGACGCCGGCTCCAACACGGTGGTGAACAACACCACCACCGGAAACATGCGCGATTCCGGCGGCAAGCACGTCTATCGCGGCGAGATCGTGCTGGCCTCCGACTAAACCAAGCGGATCGACCGGACGTCGAACAACCGGGTGCTCAACAACATCGCCTCCGCGACCCGGCCGAACGTCGCCGCAATCGTGGTCGAGGCGACCACCACCGACAACGACAACGCAATCGGCCCGAACTTCCTCGGCAGCGCCGTCGGCGCCCCGCTCTACCGCTGGGGCACGCAGACCACCCGCGACGGCGCGAGCCTGCCGCTCGACGGCCAGGGTCCCGACCTCATCGGCACGCCCGCCTTCCGCGCTCCCGCGAGCCCCCTGGCCGGCGGCCTCGCGCTGACCGCGTCCCCTGCCCGCGCCGGCATCCCGCTCGGCGCCACCCGCGACATTGCCGGCCGGGCCTACGCCCCCGGTGAGGTCCCGACCTTCGGCGCCTACAGGAGCCCGTAACATGCTTCGCATCGGCATCGACGCGCACGTGCTCACCGGCAAGTCGCAGGGCGGCCGGACCTGGCTCGTGAACATCATCGGGCGCGCCGCAGCGCGACACCGGGACGCCACCTACGTGGTCTATTCCGGCGATCCGAAAGCCTGCGCCCGCCTTGTCTCGGGGGACAACATCGAGCATCGGCGGCTGCCGCGGGTTCCCGCGACCGTGCGGCTGACCCTGGTCTGGCCGTGGCTGTTCCTGCGGGACCGGCTGGACACGCTGCTCACCACCTCCATCGCGCTGCCGCTGGTGCCGGGCGACCGCCAGGTAGTTGTGGTCCACGACATCCTGTTCGAGACGCACCCCGAGTTCTTCCCCCGGTCGATGCGCTGGCGGAACAAGATCCTGACCCGACCCTCGACGCGGCGCGCCAAGCTGGTGCTGACCATCTCGGACTACAGCCGCGACTCCATCGCCAAGGTCTACGGCATCGAACGCGACCGCATCGCCGAGGTGCGCTGCGGCTCGACCCCGCCGCAGGCGGTCACGGAGCGGACGCCGCTCGCGGACGGGCGCCCGTACCTGCTGACGGCCGGCCGTCAGGAGCCGCGCAAGAATCTCGGCCTCGTCCTCGATGCCTTCGCGCGGCTGCCCGCGGGCGCGGCCCGGCTGATCGTGGTCGGCAAGGGCGACGGCGAGCGGCCCGAGACGCTCGACCGCCTCGCCCGGACGCCGGACGCGGTCCACATCGCCGGCATCGACGACCGGGGCCTCTCCGACCTCTACGCCCGGGCCGCCCTGGTCTTCCCGAGCCGCGGCGAGGGCTGGGGGATCCCGGTCCTCGACAGCCTCGCCCGCGGAACGCCGGTGATCGCCTTGAGCCTCACGGCCATCCCGGAGGCCGGCGGCAGCGCGGCGAGCTACTTCGATCCGGACGCGCCCGATCGGCTGGACCGCCTCGCCGGCCTGATGGGGGCGGCGATCGAGGGACGGTTGCCGTTCGACGCGGGCGCCGCGCGGGCGCACGCGGCGCGCCACGACTGGGACGGACCGGCCGCCACCTTCGTGGACCTGATGCGCGACAGCTTCACCGCCCGCACGCATCTCCGGGACCTGATCCTGGCCGCGCCGAACCTGCGTGGGTGACGCGACCTGAGGTCGTCGGCCTGCCTATCGTGCGGCCCCGAGCGCGCCGACTGGCGGATCGGCGGGCACTTCGTCGGCGATGGGTTCCTGGATCAGCGTCCAGTAGCCGAGCGCCGCCACCAGGGCGATCACCGCTCCGGTGATGAACGCCATCGAGAAATGGCCCGTTCCGCCGACGATGAAGCCCGTCACGGTCGGCGCCAGGGCGCCGCCGATGTAGCCGCCGAAATTCTGCATGGCGCCCAGGGACGCCGTGCAGCTCGCCGGTGCCGCCACGGAGGCCATCGCCCAGGCCGAGGACGAACTCACGTAGACGAGGAAGAGCGAGGCCGAGATGCAGGCGACGGCGAGGGTGTCGCTCGGCGTCAGGGCCGCCACCACCGTGCAGGCGGCGGTCGCCACCAGGGAGGCGACCATCGGGATCTTGCGGCTGCGTATCGGATCGACGCCCCGGCGGACCAGCATGTCGACCACGCGGCCGCCCAGGATCCCGCCCAGGACCCCGAAGGCGAAGGGGATCGAGCCGACGAGGCCGGTCTTCTGCAGGGTGAAGTGCCGCTCGATCTCGAGGTAGCTCGGCAGCCACGCGGTGTAGAGCCAGGTCATGTAGATGCAGCCGAAATAGCCGACGATCATTCCCCAGCTGGTCCGGAAGCCGAAGAGCCGGCGCCACGCGCTCCAGGTGACCGGGCGGCTGGCATTCGGAGCATCGCCCTCTTCCAGGAACGCGCGTTCCCCCGGCGTCAGGTCGGTCTCGCGCGGGTTGCGGAAGACCCCATAGACGATCGCGGCGAGCACCAACCCGACCCCGCCCATGATCACGAACATCGCCCGCCAGCCGAAGCTCACCATCAGGAAGGTGAGCAGCGGCAGGGCGAGGAAGGTCCCGAGCGAGGAGGCGCAGTTCCAGATCCCGGTGGCGGTGCCGCGCTGGCGGATGTTGAACCAGTCGCGGGAGACCCGGGCGCAGGTCGGAAAATGCGGCGCCTCGCCGATCCCGAGCACGATCCGCGCGCTGACGAACTGCCAGAACGACGTCACCGCGCCGCCGAGTATCTGGCCGAACGACCAGCAGGTCAGGCCGAGCGTTAGCGTCAGGCGCGGTCCGAGCCGGTCGGCGAGCACGCCGGCGGGCAGCTGGGCGAAGGCGTAGGCCCAGAGGAAGGCCGAGAGCAGCAATCCCATTTCGGGGATCGAGAGGCCGAGATCCTCCCGGATCAGCGGGTTGGCCACCGCCAGGGTGGCCCGGTCGACGTAGTTCACGACGCCCGCCGTCACGAGGAGGGCGAGCGAGATCGTCTGGATGCGGCGCACGCGCGGCGTTGCGGCCAGGGCCATCGTGTCCTCCCCGTGAGACGGGCCCCTTCGGGGTCTCCGCGGCCGGCCGGTCCTTCGCGACTCGTGACGGCCGGGCGCATTCTGCACCGAACGCCGCCGGACGGAAGGGCTTTCGCCCCTCGCCTCCCGGCGCCGGGCGTCGTAGACCGCCCGCTTCGTCACCTTTCGAGTCCGCCCGTTGCGCCTGATCCAGATCACCCACCACGACCTCGACGGCTACGGGGCCTCCACGGTCGCCGCGGCCTGCGCGACGGTCGAGCGCGTCGTCCACGTGCCCCGCTACAGCGATGTCGGCCCGGTGTTCGAGGACGAGATCAAGCGCTTCGGCCGCGCGGCCGAGAGCGAGATCCTGCTGATGACCGACCTCGGCCTGGAGGAGCAGACGATCGCGGGCCTGAAGAAGTTCGCCGCGATGAACCGGCGCCGTGAGGACGGGCAGAAGCATCGCCTCGTGGTCCTCGATCATCACGCCTCGTCCCTCGACCAGATGCGCCGGTTGGGCCTGGAGGCGACCGCGGACGCCAACCGCCCGGCGCTCCATCGGATCGACCTGGGCGATCCGGAGATCGCCGTGCTGATCGAGGACGACATCTGCGCCACGCGGATGTCCTTCGACCACCGGTCGCTGTTCGCGGACCGCGAGCCCGAGATCGACCTTTCGTGCCTGCTGTCCGCGGTCGATGCCGTCGACCTGTGGCGCAAGGAGAACCCCGCCTTCCGCGGCGGCCTCGCCCTGGACGAGATGTTCTGGGAGGTCGTGTCGAGCTACGTGCCGGTCGGCCATCCCTGGCACGACCGGTTCGTCTCCGACATCCTCCTCGCGGCGGCCGCCGCCCTGCGGGACGGGGCGAGCCCGGCCGAGCTGGAGCGCCGCGCCCCGGAGATCCGCACCGGCGTGGTCGACGCCCTGCTGCGCGACGCGCCGGACGACGACCCGGCGCTGACGACGCGCATGCGCCTCGCCCGGGCGCTCGCCCGGTCGGATTCCCTGTTCCGTCCGCTGAAGGACGGCACGCTCCTGTCCTTCGCCCTCGATTCGGGCACGTTCCAGCGGGTCTCCGACCTGATCATGGATGCGGGCCGGGCGAAGCGCGTGGTCAACGTCCAGCGGATGGGCACGCTGTCGTTCCGGTCCAACGACGGCACGGCGCTCGACGGCGCCCGCCTGTTCCGCGGCGGCGGCCACCGCGACGCGGCCGGCGGCCGGCTCCAGAGCGGCTCGGCCTTCTCGATGTCGGACGCGATCGCCCAGGTGGAGCCGGTGCTGAACCCGGAGAAGCCGGCGGGCGCGGACAGCCCGTTCGCGGCGCTCAAGAACTGGAAGGGGTGAGCGGTCTACGGCCCCGTCGCCGCGGGCGCGGCGACGGCGGCGTGGCTAGAGGCGGAAGTCCTCGCCGAGGTAGAGCCGCCGCGCATCCGGGTTCGCCACGATCTCCTCGGGCGTGCCCTCGGTGAGGATTCGGCCGGAATGGGCGATGTAGGCGCGGTCGATCAGGCCCAGCGTCTCGCGGACGTTGTGGTCGGTGATCAGTACGCCGATGCCGCGCTGCTTCAGGTGCTTCACTAAATCCTGGATGTCGCCCACCGCGATCGGGTCGATGCCCGCGAAGGGCTCGTCCAGCAGCATGAAGGTCGGCGAGGAGGCGAGCGCGCGGGCGATCTCACAGCGCCGCCGCTCGCCGCCCGAGAGGGCGATCGAGGGCGCCTTGCGCAGGCGCGCGATGTCGAACTCCTCCAGCAGCGAATCGAGCTTGCGCGCCCGCGCCTTCCGGTCGGGCTCGACCACCTCTAGCACCGCGCGGATGTTGTCCTCGACGGAGAGGCCCCGGAAGATCGAGGCCTCCTGGGGCAGGTAGCCGATGCCGAGCCGCGCCCGCTGGTACATGGGCAGGTGGGTGATCGGCAGACCGTCCAGGGTGATGTGGCCGCGGTCGGCCGCCACGAGCCCGGTGATCATGTAGAAGATCGTCGTCTTCCCGGCGCCGTTCGGCCCCAGCAGCCCCACGGCCTCGCCGGTGCGGACCGTCAAGCCGGCCTCGTGGACCACCGTGCGGGCGCCGTAGCTCTTGCGCAGGCCGCGCACGCTAAGGATCCCGAGTCCGCCCTCCTCGGCCGCGGACCAGCCGTCGGCCTCGGAGGCGGCGCCGTCCGGTTGCCGCGCCCGCCGGCCGAACAGACGGCCGAGCCAACCCGTGCGGCCCGCCGGCTCCTGCGGGCCTGCCTGGAACGCCACGGCGCCGCTCAATCGACCTGCGCCTTCGGCCTGGGTGGCGGCTGCGCGCAGCCCTTCGCCTTGCCGTCCTTGGCGTCCGCCTTATCGCCAGGCACGAACAGGGCCGAGACACGGCCCCCCGCCACCGGGTCCATGTTCGCCCGACCGGTGTTCATGTCGTAGACCAGCCGCTGTCCGCGGGTGACGTTCTGGCACTGGCTCAGGACGACGTTGCCGGTGAGCACGATCCGCTTGGCATCCTGGTCGAACACCGCGTGGTCGCCGGTGGCGACCTGATCCTTCTGCACCACCGTCACCGGGCCGGCGCAATCCACCTTCTGGATGCCGTTCTCGGCCGGATTCCGGGGCGGCGCCGAATCCGCACCGTCGTCCTTCGCCTCGGCCTTGACCCCCTCGGCCTTGGTACCTTTGCCGGGTCCGTCCTTGCCGCGCTTGTAGGTCACCGTCATGGTCGAGCAGCGGATCGTGCTGTCGCCCTGCACGGCCACGACGTTACCGGCGAACACCGCCTTGTTCTCCCGGTCGAACACGTCGAGCCGGTCGGCGTCGATCTTGATCGGGTCTTTGCCGCTGCCGCCGATATTGCCGAAGGGCGAGTCCTTGCGCGCCGGCTTCTCGGCCAGGGCCGGGCCGGCGAGAACCAGACCGGCCGCGAAGGCCGCGCCGAGGATGCGGTGGGCGCTCATCGGCGGCCGTCCGCGGCTTCGGCATCCGAGGTCAGGATGCGGCCCGTCGCCTTCTCCGCCGGATCCTCGTTCACGATGACCACGTGCACGTTGCCCACGAAGGAAATCCGCTTGCCGCTCTCGACCACGTCCAGCGTGTCGGCATTCACCGTGGCCCGCGGGCTCGACACGGTGACGGGCTCCTGCGAACTGATAGCACCGGTTTTGAATGCCACGGCAGCCGAGCGCAGGCGCGCCTCTTCGCCCTTGTCGGTCCAGATCCGGATATCGTCCTTCAGGTCGAGGGCCTCGCGGGCGGTATCGAACAGGCCGGAGGCGGCCGAGATGCGTGCGATACCGCCCTGGTCGTCGGTGGCGATGTGGCCGCGCATCTGCTGCAGTTCGATCTGGCTCGGCTTGCGGACGTCCTGCAGGGCGGCATCCGCCGTGACCTCGTAGCCGCGCGTGCCCTGACGGAAGCCGGCCAGACGGGGGTTCTCCATCCGGACCTTCGAGCCCGCCAGCGTCACCGGACCGACCGAGACGTCCGGCAGCCGAGCCGCGAACGGATTGAACAGGTAGGCCAGAAGCAGCGCCACCGAGCCGCCGGCGGCCACGGGAATCAGGCGTCGCATCGTGCGGACGCGGTCGCTGTGGCGGTACGCCCGCGCATGCGCCCGGGTCCGCGCCGCCGCGACCGCCTGTCCGTTGCCGGCTTCAGCCTCGACCGGGTTCATGCAGCGTCCGTGAGGCGCGCTGGAAGCGCGCACGAGAGGGATCGGCTCAGACGCCTGCGGCCCCCACCGCGCCCGCGCCATCGGCCGGGCAATGAGCCCAACCGGTGGCGAAGTTATGGCTCTACCATTTCCGAATGATCAACCGAACCTGCAATCGTCCGGCTTGGATGTGTGTGGAGACACACGCAGCGCGCAGTCGCACGGCGCGTGTCTCCGTAGTCCTACGCGCCGTGCGCCGCCGCCAGGGCCGCCGCCACCGTCCGGGCGAAGGCCGCCGGGTCGCGCGGGCTGTCGCCATCCTGGATGCGGGCGAGGTCGAGCAGCGTGCCGGCGGCCTGCGCCAGATCCGATTCGGGCGCCGCGGCGAGGGCGCGAATCAGCGGGTGACGCGGGTTGATTTCCAGGACAGGCTGGCCGGCGCCGGCCCGACCGGCCCGGCGCATGAGCCGTTGCATCTGCAGGTCAGGTCCGCCCGTGCCGGCCGACAGGACGACGGCCGAATCGACCAGCCGATCGGTGACGCGCACGTCAGAGACCTCGGTGCCGAGCGCCGCCTTCACGGCCGCCACGAACGCGTCGATGCCCTCCGGCGCCTCCGGCTGCTCGCCCTCGAGGGCGAACTTCGACAGGTCGAGGCCGCCCTTCGTGATCGAGCGGAGGGGCTTCTCCTCGAAGGTGCCGAGCTGGTCCGGCCAGAAGGCGTCGACGTGGTCGGAGAGCAGGAGCACCTCCAGACCGCGCGCCTTGAAGCCCTCGAGCTGGGGCGACGATGTCAGCGCCTCGGCATCGTCGGCGACGAGGTAGTAGATCGCTTCCTGGCCGTCCTTCATCCGGGACACGTACTCGGGCAGCGACGTCCAGCCCTCCACCGACGATGAGCGGAAGCGCAGGAGCGGCGCGATCTCGCCCCGGCGCGCGAAATCCTCGTAGATGCCCTCCTTCAGGACAGCGCCGAAATTCTCCCAGAACGGCTGGTATCCTTCGGCATCCTTGGCGCGGCTGGTCAGTTCCGACACGACGCGGCCGGTGACCGCCCGGCGGATCCGCGCCAGGGCGGGCGTCGATTGCAGCATCTCGCGGGAGACGTTGAGCGGCAGATCCTCGGTATCGACCACGCCCTGGACGAAGCGCAGCCACGGCGGCAGCAGCTCGGCCTCGTCGGTGATGAACATCCGCCGGACATGCAGCCGGACCTTGCTCTGGCGGTCGTTGTCGAGGGCCTGGAACGGCTTGGAACCGGGGATGAACAGCAGCGCAGAGAATTCGAGCTGCCCCTCCGCACGCCAATGCAGCGTCGCCCAGGGCTTGTCGAAGTTCATGCCGACGGAGCGGTAGAACTCCTCGTACTGCTCCTCGGTCACTTCGGACTTCGCCTTGCGCCAGAGCGCGGTGCCCTGGTTGGCCGATTCGTCCTTGCCGTCGCGCACGACGGCGATCGGCACGGTGATGAAGTCCGCCCATTTCCGCACGAGGTGATCGAGCCGGTAGGGCTCCAGATACTCGTCGGCATCCTCCTTGAGGTGCAGGACGATGTCGGTACCGGGCTCCGCGCGGGTCGCCGGCTCCAGGGTGTAGCTGCCCTGGCCCTCCGAGGCCCAGGCCCAGGCCTCGTCGCTGCCGGCGCGGCGCGACGTGACGGTGACCCGGTCGGCCACCATGAAGGCCGAGTAGAAGCCCACGCCGAACTGGCCGATCAGGCTCGGGCGGTCCTCGGCCTTGGCGGATTCCAGCGTCTGCGAGAATGCCCGCGTGCCCGAGCGCGCGATGGTGCCGAGGTTGGTGGCGAGATCCTCCTTGGTCATGCCGATGCCGGCATCCGAGACGGTCAGGGTCCGCGCCTCCTTGTCGGGGGCGATGCGGACCTTGGCGTCCGGCGGCAGGGCGCTCGCCGCCGAGGTCAGGGCCTCGAACCGACGCCGATCCATGGCGTCGGCGGCGTTGGCGACGAGTTCGCGCAGGAAGATCTCGCGGTCGGAATAGAGAGCGTGCACGACGAGGTCGAGGAGTCGGCCTACCTCCGCCCCGAATTCGTGCCGCTCGATCGTCTCGCTCACGGGTGATGCCTCCGCATGGGGGAAAATGCGGGGGCGATATGCTTGCGAACGCCGCCGTTTTCAATGCGGACGACGCCCGGGGCGCCCCAACGGCTTCCCAAGGCGGCATCCGTCCCCAGAAGCGCGCGTCCGGACACGGTCGCCCGCGCGGCGGCGATGAGGAGGTCCGGGGCCGACGATTCTCGATGCGCCAACCCGCAGGCCTCAAGTCCGCCGCTGCGCCTGCCCCTCCTGCTCCTCAAAGCCCTTGAGCATCTTGTCGAGCGTCAGCGGATAGTCGCGCACGCGGATGCCGGTGGCATTGTGGACGGCGTTGGCGAGCGCGGCGCCGGCGCCGCAGATGCCGAGTTCCCCGAGTCCCTTGCTCTTGAGCGGATTCGCCTTGTCGTCGAGTTCGGGCAGGAACACCGCGTCGATTTCCGGGAGATCGGCATGGACCGGAACATGGTATTCGGCCATGTCGTGATTGACGAAGTAGCTGTATCGCTGATCGACCACGGCATCCTCCATCAGGGCCGCGCCGACCCCGAAGGTCATGCCGCCGATCGCTTGGCTGCGCGCGGTCTTGGGATTGAGGATGCGCCCGCCGGTGAAGACCCCGAGCATCCGCCGCAGCCGGATCTCGCCGGTATCCACATCGACGCCGACCTCGGCGAAATGCGCGCCGTACGAGTATTGCGAGAACTTCTGCTTCATCTCGCCGGGCTTGATCTCGCCCGAGGCCTCCAGGCCGGATCGCGCCAGATCGGTGAGTGCCTCCGTCCGGTTGCCGGAGGTCACGGAGCCGTCGCGGAAGACGGCGCCGTCGGGGTTCAGATCCCCGGCCTTGAGCAGTGCCCGACGGAGGGTGTCGCAGGCGACGTACAGGGCCGACCCCGCCGAGGCTGCCCCGAACGAACCGCCGGAGCCCGACGCATACGGGAAGTCCGTATCGCCCATCTCGATCCGCACGCGCCCCGGCGGCAGGCCGAGCATCTCGCCGGCGATCTGCATCAGGATCGTGTAGGTGCCCGTGCCCGGGTCGGTCATCGCCATCCGCACCACCAGCACACCATCCGGCCCGAGCCGCACCTTGGCGGAGGACGGCATCAACGGGTTGAGGCGAGCGGCGGCCGACATGCCGAGGCCCACGAGCCAGCTGCCCTCACGCCGGCTGCCCGCCGCCTGCCGCTTGTCCCAGCCGAACAGGCGTGCGCCCTCGCGCATGCAGGGGACGAGTTGGCGGGTCGAGAACGGCACCTTCTTCTCGGGGTCCTCGGCGGGCTCGTTGCGCACACGCAATTCGATCGGGTCGATCTTCAGGTGCTCGGCCAGCTCGTCCATGGCGCACTCGAAGGCGAGCTGCCCGACGGCCTCCCCGGGGGCGCGCATCGACGAGGCGATGGGCATGTTCAGGTTCACGAGCCGGTGACGCGTGACGCGGTTCTGTGCCGCGTAGAGCGAGCGGGTGACGTTGGCGGAGGTCTCGAAGAAGCCGTCGCCGTCCGCCGTGTCCGACCATGATTCGTGGCTGATCGCGGTGAGCCGTCCATCCGTGTCGGCGCCGAGCCGGATCCGCTGGATCGTGTCGGTGCGATGGGTGGCGACGTGGAACTCCTGCTGGCGGGTCAGCGCGACCTTGACCGGCCGCTGGATCAGTTTCGAGGCCAGGATCGCAAGCGTGGCCTCCGGCTGAACCTGCAGCTTCGCGCCGAAGCCGCCGCCGATATAGGGACTGACGATCCGCACCTTCTCGGGCGGCAGCTTGAGCACCGAGCCGAGGGCCTTCTGACCTCGGTTCGGCATCTGGTTGGCGGTGTGGAGCACCACCCCGTCGCCCTCCCACGACGCGATGGTGGCGTGCGGCTCCATCTGCGCGTGGATCTGGTTCGGGGTCACGTATTCCACGTCGAGCTTCACGGGTGCGTCCGCGAAGGCCGCGTCGAAGTCGCCGAGCTTCGAATCCGGGGGCGAGTTGACCGGCTTCGGTTCGTAGGCCGCGGCCAAGTTGTCCCTGAGCAGCCCCTTGGGCTTGGCGGCATCGTAGCGGACCTTCACCAGCATGGCTGCGGCCCGCGCCTGCTCGAAGGTCTCGGCCACCACGAAGGCGACGGGCTGGCCGTAGAACTTGACCTCCCGGCCCTGGAGCTGCGGCCAGACCTGCTCCTTCTTCTCACCCTGCTCGGGCACGTTCTCGTGGGTCATGACGAGGATCGCGCCGGGCGCCTTGCGGGCGGCCTCGGCATCGATCGACCGGATCGTGCCGGCCGCGACGGTCGCCGCCACGACGAACCCGTACGCGGGGTCCTTCAGCACCCGCGTCTCGTAGGCGTAGGGCGCGTGGCCCGTGACCTTGAGTTTGCCCTCGACCCGGTCGAGGGGCTTGCCGACGAGCCCGTCGGGACGGTCGTCGAGGGGCGTCCGCCCGATCGGCTGGTTCATCTCCATGGGAGGGTCCTTGATCGGAGGGCCTACGCGCGGGTTGCCTGCGCCACCACGGCGCGCAGGGTCCGCCGGGTCAGGGGGATCTTGAAGTCGTTGCTGCCGTAGCCGCGGGCGCCCTTCAGCACCGCATCGGCCGCGGCATCGGCGGAGCCGGTCTGCACCAGGGCCGTCTCGGCCTCGGTGACGCGCCAGGGTTTGTGCGCTAGGCCGCCGAAGGCCAGCCGCGTCGCCTGGGGCTTGCCGCCCTCCGCGCCGGCGATCACGGCGGCCACCGAGACGGTTGCGAAGGCGTAGGACGCCCGGTCGCGGACCTTGCGGTAGATGTGCATGCCGGCCGCCGGCTTCGGCAGCGTGACGGCCGTGATGATCTCGCCCTTCCGCAGGTCTGTCTCGATCTGCGGCGTGTCGCCGGGAAGCCGGTGGAAGTCGGCGATCGGGATCGTCCGCGCCTGCCCGTTCGGATCCATCGTCTCGACGGTGGCATCGAGGGCGCGCATGGCCACGGCCATGTCGGACGGATGGGTGGCGATGCAGGAGTCGCTGGCGCCCAAAACCGCCATGATGCGGTTGAACCCGCCGATCGCCGCGCAGCCCGAGCCTGGTTCGCGCTTATTGCAGGGCATGGCCGTGTCGTAGAAGTAGTAGCAGCGCGTCCGCTGGAGCAGGTTGCCGGCGGTCGTCGCCTTGTTGCGGAGCTGACCCGAGGCGCCGGCCAGCAGGGCCTTCGCGAGCACGGCGTAGTCTTTCCGGACCCGCGGGTCGGCGGCGAGGTCGGAGTTCCGCACCAGCGCGCCGACGCGCAGCCCGCCCTCCCCCGTCGCCTCGACCTTATCGAGCGGCAACCGGTTGACGTCGATCAGCGTCGCCGGGGTCTCGATCTGAAGCTTCATCAGGTCGAGGAGGTTGGTTCCGCCGGCGATGAACTTGGCGTTCGGCCGCTCGGCCGCGAGCTTGGCGGCCTCCTGCACGGTCGCGGGACGCTCGTAGGTGAAGGCCTTCATCTCCGCCCCCTCACAGATTGCTGGCGGCGGTGTCGCGGATCGCCGCGACGATGTTCGGATAGGCGCTGCAGCGACAGATGTTGCCGCTCATCCGCTCGCGGATCTCGGCGTCGCTGAGCGTCGGCGTCGCGGCGACGTCCTCGGTGACGTGGCTCGGCCAGCCGGCCTTGGCCTCGCTCAGCATGCCCACAGACGAGCAGATCTGGCCCGGCGTGCAGTAGCCGCACTGGAAACCGTCATGCTTCAGGAAGGCCGCCTGCATCGGGTGGAGCGTGTCGCCGTCGGCCAAGCCCTCAATCGTGGTGACCTGATCACCCTCATGCATCGCCGCGAGCGTCAGGCACGCATTGATCCGCCGCCCGTCGATGAGCACCGTGCAGGCGCCGCATTGGCCGTGGTCGCAGCCCTTCTTGGTGCCGGTCAGCGCCAGGTGCTCACGCAGGGCATCGAGGAGGGTGGTGCGCGTGTCGAGGACCAGATCGCGCGGCTGGCCGTTGACGGTGAGCCGCACCGGCAGGGACTGCGGGGCGGGATCGCCCGGCGCGGCGACGGCGGGCGCGGGCCGGACGCCGAGGGCGCCCAACGCCCCGGCCACCGCGCAGCCCTCCACCACGGCGCGCCGGGTTAGGGCGAACGGCGACTTCGGAGTTTGATCGGTCATGCTGCCATCCCGCCCGTGCGCGACGCATCGGGATGCGGCGCAGCCTGGAATTCTGCGTGCCAACGCTGGCCTCGATTGATTAGATCCGGTCCAGACTGCGCCCGTTCAACGCGGCTGGTCCGTGGTCGGCGGCGTGCAGGCCGGAGCGCGGCGGCTTCCCTTCCGTCATCGCGAGGGCAGCGAGCCAGGATCGCGCAACTTCCCCGCGCGTGGCGCCGCACCGGGTTGTTTGGCTCCGCTCGCGGGGACGAGGCGCTTCAACACCTGTCGGACGATGACGATATCGGGGATCCCGAACACGCTCCCGAAAGCTGATCGCATGGCCGCACCCGTCCCGACCCTCGCCCTCAACGACGGGCGCCGCATTCCGCAAATCGGCTACGGCTGCTGGCAACTCTCCGACGCACAGGCGCCGGACCTCGTCGGCCGGGCGCTTCAGGCGGGGTACCGCCTGATCGACACGGCCGCCGCCTACGGCAACGAGGCGGGCGTCGGACGCGGCATCCGCGACGCGCAGGTCGCCCGGGAGGAGATCTTCCTCACCACCAAGCTCTGGAACGACCGTCAGGGTCGCGACGAGGCCCGGCGCGCCTTCGACGAGAGCCTGACGCGCATCGGCCTTTCGTACGTCGATCTCTACCTGATCCACTGGCCCTGCCCGCAGCGGCGCCTGTTCGTCGAGACCTGGAAGACACTGATCGAGCTCCGGGCCGAAGGGCGGGCCAGGTCGATCGGCGTCTCGAACTTCACGCCCGAGCACATCGCGACGCTGGTCGGCGAAACCGGCGTCGCACCGGCCGTGAACCAGATCGAGCTGCATCCGCACTTTCAGCGCCGGTCGCAGCGGGCCGATGATGGCCGTCACGCAATCGTGACCGAATCCTGGAGCCCGCTCGGCCAGGGCAAGGAGCTGAACGACCCGGTCGTCGTCGCCGTTGCAAAGGCGCATGGGAAGACGCCCGCCCAGGTGGTCCTGCGCTGGCAGGTTCAGATCGGCTGCGTGGCGATCCCCAAGACCGCACGACCCGAGCGCATTCTCGAGAACATCGCCTTGTTCGACTTCGAACTCGGCCCCGACGAGATGGAGGCGATCGCGGCGCTCGACCGGACCGACGGGCGGATCGGTCCCGACCCCGCGACCTTCTGCTGAGCGGTCGGCCTTCGGCGGCGCAGCGTAACACCGCGTCGCAAAAGATTTATGCTCAAGGCTAGCATATCTAGACAGCCGGCTCCGGCACTCATAAGTTAGACGGCACAATGCTCAAACTGAGCATAATGGAGGACGCCATGGCGGCGACCGTGTCACCCGTCTCCCGCACGCCCATCCCGGGTCTGCCGCTTCCTGAGATTTACGCCCGTGTCAGCCGGCACGTTCCCGCGATCGAGTGGCCGGCGCTGGCTCCGGACATCGAGGCGATCCTCCGCCTGAAGCGCGAGCGCAACGCCGTGATCCTGGCGCACAACTACCAGGCTCCGGAGATCTTCCACACGGTGGCCGACATCGTCGGCGACAGCCTGGCGCTCGCCCGAGAAGCGGTGAACGTCGATGCCGACGTGATCGTGCTGGCGGGCGTCCACTTCATGGCCGAAACCGCCAAGCTCCTGAACCCCAGCAAGACGGTCCTCATCCCCGACATGGGCGCGGGCTGCTCGCTGGCCGATTCGATCACGGCCGCCGACGTGCGCGGACTGCGCGCCAAGTACCCCGGCGTGCCGATCGTGACCTACGTGAACACGTCTGCGGCCGTGAAGGCCGAATCCGACCTGTGCTGCACCTCCGGCAACGCCGTCGCGGTGGTGAAGTCGCTGAACGCTCCGCGCGTGCTGATGATCCCGGACGAGTTCCTGGCGCAGAACGTCCAGGCCGAGATCCCGGAGGTCGAGATCCTGACTTGGGCCGGCCATTGCGAGGTGCACGAGCGCTTCACCCCGGCCGACATCCGCGACGTCCGTGACAGCTATCCGGGCGTCACCGTCATCGCGCACCCGGAATGCCCGCCGGACGTGGTGGCCGAGGCGGACTTCTCCGGCTCCACCGCGATGATGATGGATTTCGTCGTCGAGAAGCGGCCGAAGCAGGTGGTGCTCGTCACCGAATGCTCGATGGCCGACAACATCGCGGCGCAGAACCCCGACATCGAGTTCATCAAGCCCTGCAACATGTGCCCGCACATGAAGCGAATGAGCTTGGCGAACATCCGCCGCGCGCTGGAGACGATGACCCACGAAGTGACGGTCGATCCGTCGCTCGCCGACCGCGCCCGGGCGGCTGTCGAACGCATGCTTCAGGTGCGCACGCGATGAACGCCATCTCCCCGAACGGTGCCGACCGCGTGGTCGTGGTCGGCGGCGGTGTCGCCGGCCTGAGCGTCGCGCTGCGCCTCTCACYCCGCCCGGTCACGCTCGTGACCGCATCGACCCTGGGCCTTGGCACTGCGACCGGCTGGGCGCAGGGCGGCATCGCCGCCGCGGTCGGCACCGACGACGCGGCGGACCTGCACGCCGCCGACACGGAAGCGGCCGGCGCCGGTCTGACCGAGCCCGACGTCGCGCTCCGCGTCGTCCGGGAAGGCCCCGGGCTGATCGACTGGCTTGTGCGGATCGGCGTCCCGTTCGACCGCAGCGACGACGGTGCCCTGGCCCTCGGTCTCGAGGCGGCCCACGGCCGCCGCCGAATCGTCCGCTCGGGCGGCGACGCGACCGGTGCGCGCGTCCTCGAAGGCCTCGTACGGGCGGTGCTCGACGCGCCCTCCGTCGAGGTGGTCACGGCCCGCGCCTGTGACCTGATCCGGGATACCCGCGGCGCGGTGGCGGGGATCGTCGCCGAGCGCGACGGCGCCCTGTTCCGGATCCCGGCCCGCGCCGTGATCCTGGCCACCGGCGGCGTCGGCGCCCTCTACGCGGCGACCACCAACCCGTCGGGTGCCCTTGGCGGCGGGCTGGCGCTCGCCGCGCGGGCGGGAGCGGTGATGCGCGACATGGAGTTCGTGCAGTTCCACCCGACCGCGATCGCGGCCGGCGCCGACCCGATGCCCCTGGCCACCGAGGCCCTGCGGGGCGAGGGCGCCCGGCTGATCGACGAGACCGGCGCGGCGGTCATGGCCGGAATCGCGGGCGGCGATCTCGCACCCCGCGACGTCGTCGCCCGCGGCATCTTCCAGGCTCTGCAGAGGGGCCGCACGGTCTATCTCGATGCCCGCGGCACCCTCGGTGCCGCGATGCCGAAACGCTTCCCGACCGTGGCGGGCCTCTGCGCGGCGGCCGGCATCGATCCGGCGGTGCATCCGATCCCGGTCCGCCCGGCGGCGCACTATCACATGGGCGGCGTGAAGGTGGACGCCCACGGCGCCACCTCGGTGCCGGGCCTCTACGCCTGCGGCGAGGTCTCCTCCACGGGGCTGCACGGCGCCAACCGGCTCGCCAGCAACTCCCTGCTGGAAGGCCTCGCCTACGCGCGCTTCATCGGCGACGGCCTCGACGCGCCGCCGCCGGCCGCCATCGTGCCCCAGGGCCACGTCCTGCGCCGCTCCGGCGACGTGACGGCGATCCGGGCACGGATGGAGCACCAAGTCGGGGTCGTGCGCGACGCCACCGGACTCGCGGAGGCCGTCGCAGCCCTGACGCCCGAGGCGGATTCCAGCGACGCGGCCCTCGTCGCCCTGCTGATCGCCCGCGGCGCGCTGGAGCGCCGGGAGAGCCGCGGCGCCCACTGGCGCAGCGATTACCCGCACCTGACGGCCGCGAGCCATACCGAGACCACGCTCGCCGATCTCCGGACGGCGGAGCGCGGCCGGGTGGGCTCCGAGGAGGTTCTGACGCCATGACGCACGCGGTCCCCGCCGACGAGATCCTGCCCCTGCCCCGGCTCCTGGTGGAGCCGGTGGTCCGCGCCGCCCTGCTCGAGGATCTCGGCCGGGCCGGCGACATCACCACCGACGCCATCGTGCCGCCGGGTGCCCGGATGCGGGGCGTGATCGCCTCCCGTCAGGAGGGCGTGATCTCCGGCACCGACGCCGCCGCCATCGCGTTCGCGCTGGTGGATCCGGCCGTGACCGTCACGGTGGAGCGCGGCGACGGCACCCGCGTCGCCCCGGGCGACGTGGTGCTGCGCCTCGACGGCCCGGCGCGGGCGATCCTTACAGCAGAACGCGTCGCCCTGAATCTGCTCTGCCGGATGTCGGGCGTCGCCACGGCGACCCACGGATTGGTCGAGGCGGCGCGCCCGCACGGCAAGGCGTCGATCGTCTGCACGCGCAAGACGACGCCGGGCCTGCGCGCCCTGGAGAAGCACGCCGTGCGGGCCGGCGGCGGCTCGAATCACCGGTTCGGCCTCGACGACGCCGTACTGATCAAGGACAACCACGTGGCGGTGGCCGGCGGCATCGTGCCGGCGATCGCGCGCGCCCGGGCACGGGCCGGGCACCTCGTGAAGATCGAGTGCGAAGTCGACAGCCTGGAGCAGCTGGAGGAGGCCCTCTCGGTCGGGGTCGACGCCGTGCTCCTCGACAACATGGGTCCCGGCCAGCTGGCCCGCGCGGTGGCGATGATCGACGGCCGCGCCCTGTCCGAGGCGTCGGGCCGGATCACCCGCGAGACGGTGGGGGCGGTCGCGGCCTCCGGGGTCGACCTCATCTCCTGCGGCTGGATCACCCATTCGGCGGCGATCATCGACCTCGGTCTCGACGCGGCCTGAGCGGCGGGGTCTACCGGCGCCGCGGTCGTTCGACTGTCACCCCAATCGGGTGACAAGTCTTCGTCGTGGTCGCATCGGAGAAGTCCGGAGTCTATCGCCGCGCGACCGACTTGCTAGGGTTTCGCGCAATTGCGAAGCCACCGACCGGATCCGCCCGTGAGCCAAGCCCTGCATTCCGCGGCTGCCCCGGCGGTCGATCATCCAGCGGCGCCCGTGGCGCGCAAGCCCGGCGCGGTCCGGAACGGCCCGGGCACCGCGCTGATGCTCGGCGCGCTGGGGGTCGTCTACGGCGATATCGGCACGAGCCCGCTCTATGCGTTCAAGGAAGCCGTGAAGGCGGCGACCGCCGGCGGCGCCTCGGTGCCGGCGGCGGCCACAGGCGCGGTTTCGCTGATCCTGTGGTCGCTGATCCTGATCGTGTCGCTGAAATACGCGGTGCTGATCCTGCGCGCCGACAACCGCGGCGAGGGCGGCATCGTCGCCATGCTGGCGCTGCTCGGCGCCCGGCAGGCCCGGCCGGGGACGTGGAAGGCACTGCTGCTGGTGGTCGGGCTCATCGGGGCGGCCCTGCTCTACGGCGACGGCGCGATCACGCCGGCGATCTCGGTGCTCTCGGCGATCGAGGGCCTGAAGATCGACGCGCCGGCGCTCGGGCCGTACGTGGTCCCGATCACCCTCGTCATCCTGGTCGGGCTGTTCCTGGTCCAGCACAAGGGCGTGGCCGCCATCGGCCGCGTCTTCGGACCCGTCATGCTCGTCTGGTTCGCGGTGCTGGTCGTGCTCGCGGTCCCCAGCATCCTGCGCGCGCCGGAGATCCTGGCGGCGGCCAATCCCTGGCGGGCGGTGGATTTCCTGTTCCACGCCGGCTGGCACGTGAGCTTCCTGATGCTCGGCGCGGCCTTCCTCGCGGTGACCGGCGGCGAGGCGATGTACGCCGATCTCGGCCATTTCGGCGCACCCGCGATCCGCTTCGCGTGGTTCGGCCTCGTGCTGCCCGCGCTCCTGATCCACTATTGCGGCCAGGGCGCCCTGCTCCTCGCCGAGCCCGGCGCCATCGAGAACCCGTTCTACCGACTGGCCCCGGACTGGGCGCATTACCCGCTGGTCGCGCTCGCCACAATGGCGACCGTCATCGCCTCGCAGGCGGTGATCTCGGGGGTGTACTCGCTGACCCAGCAATCGATCCAGCTGGGCTTCATGCCGATGATGCGCGTGGTGCACACCGATCAGGAAGAGCGCGGCCAGATCTACGTGCCCGGCGTGAACTGGCTTCTCGCCGCCGCGACGCTCACCGCGGTCGTGGTCTTCGGCTCGTCCGATGCGCTGGCAGGCGCCTACGGCATCGCGGTCTCCGCGCTGATGGGCATCACCACGCTGCTCGCCGCGTTGATCGCGCTCCGCTGGGGCTACAACCCGATCCTGGTCTTCGCGGTCAACGGCTTCTTCCTCGCGATCGACGCCGTGTTCTTCGCCGCCAACAGCGTGAAGCTGCTGGAGGGCGGCTGGTTTCCGCTGCTGCTCGCCGCGGTCGTCGCCTTCCTGATGCTGACCTGGATGAAGGGCAACCACGTCCTCGAATCCGTCCGTCAGACCATGCGCATGTCCGAGGCGACCTTCCTCGCCCAGCTCGCCTCGCACCCGCCGGTGACACTGCCCGGCACCGCGGCCTTCTTGTCGGCCGCCACGGAGGGCATTCCGATGGCGCTCGGCCGCCTGCTTGAGCGCAGCCGCTGCCTGCACGAGCGGATCCTCCTGATCACCGTGATCTACGAAGAGGAGCCGGTGATCCCCGCGAGCGAGCGGGCGCAGGTCACCCTCGTCGCGCAGGGCATCCGCAAGGCGATCTCGAAGTATACGCCCGGCATGGAGCGGGTGGTGCTGCGCTACGGCTTCATGCAGACCGCCTCGATCCCGGAAGGGCTCCAATGCGCCGTGGCGAGCGGCCTGTTGCCGCCGGAATACCTGGAGGACATGACCTACTTCGTCGGCCACGAGGTGGTCATCCCGTCGCCCACGCGGCCCGGCATGGCGCTCTGGCGGGAGGGCCTGTTCGCCTTCATGAAGCGCAATGCCGAGCGGACCGGCGCCCATTTCGGCCTGCCGACCCGTCAGATCGTCGAGGTCGGGACCGAAATCGAGATGTGAGCCGCAGGGTCGGCACGGTGCCCCGCCGTCGGTGTGGACGGCTGCGTCCTGTCGCGCGACAGAATGCGAGGAGATCGTCCCATGCAACGCGCCCCCTTGATGGCGGTCGGTGTCGCGCTCCTCGCCGCAGGACCGGCCTGCGCCCTGGACGTGACCCGCAGCCGGGACATCCCGGCCCCGCCCGCGGCCGTGTGGGCGCTGGTCGGCGATTTCTGCGCGATCCAGCTCTGGCACCCTCAGGTCCAGCGCTGCATCCTGCCGGGCGACGACGACGATGACGGCATTCGCGCCCAGATCCGTGGGCTCGTCGTGGCGGGCGGCCAGGGCACGATCACCGAAGTGGAGACGACGCGCGACGAGGCGGGCATGAGCTACAGCTACAGCTTCATCCAGGGTCCGCTGCCGGTGCGCGCCTACAATGCCACGCTGGCGGTCCGTCCGAACGGCGCGGGATCCACCGTGATGTGGAGTGCGACCTTCGACGCCGAGGGAATGAGCGACGCCGAGGCGACCGCCGTCATCGCGGACGTGTTCGAGACCGGGCTTGCCGGGATCGCTCGAGAGGCGGCGAGATAGGCGGCAGCCGAATCGGACGGCCGCGCGAAAAATCGCGCGGCCGCCGCCGCAGGGCCTCGTCGCGCCGCCGCTTCGCACCGATGTGAGCGGCGTCGGTGCGACCGATCGCCCGGCTCGGTTCCCAGAGGCAGCCTCAGGAGGGCGAGACCCGCATGCGCCGTCACCGCCACGCCAAGATCGTCGCCACCGTCGGCCCCGCCAGCGCCACCCCGGAGCAGTTGCGTGCCCTGTTCCTCGCCGGGGTGGACACGTTCCGGCTGAATTTCAGCCACGGCGTCCAGGAGGATCACGCCAGGGTCTACGCCGCGATTCGCCGCCTGGAGCGAGAGGTCGGCCGGCCGATCGGCATCCTCCAGGATCTCCAGGGCCCGAAGATCCGGATCGGCACGCTCAAGGGCGACCGTCTGGATCTCGAAGCCGGCGAGATGGTGCGCTTCGTCCTCGACGGTGCCGCCGGCGACAAGCAGTCGATTCCGCTGCACCACCCGGAGATCTTCGACGCCGTCGTGCCCGGCCAGGAACTGCTCATCGACGACGGGCGGGTCCGGGTGCGGGTCACCGGACCGGAGCGGACGGCGATCACCGCGGAGGTGATCACCGGGGGACCGATCTCGAACCGCAAGGGCGTGAACCTGCCGGGCACCCTGCTGGACCTGTCGCCCCTCACCGAGAAGGACCGTGCGGACCTCGCCTTCGGGCTCGAACTCGGCGTCGACTGGGTCGCCCTCTCCTTCGTGCAGAAACCGTCGGACGTCATTGAGGCCCGCGGGATCATCGGTGATCGCGCCGGCATCATGTCGAAGATCGAGAAGCCGCAGGCGCTGGAACGGATCAGCGACATTATCCGCTTGTCCGACGCCGTGATGGTCGCCCGCGGCGACCTCGGGGTCGAGATCCCGCACGAGGACGTCCCCGGTCGGCAGAAGGAGCTCATCCGCGCCTGCCGGCTCGCGGTGAAGCCGGTGGTCGTGGCGACCCAGATGCTCGACTCGATGGTCAGCGCGCCCGCACCGACCCGGGCGGAGGCGTCCGACGTCGCCACGGCGATCTACGACGGCGCGGATGCGGTGATGCTGTCGGCGGAATCGGCCACCGGCCGCTATCCGGTCGAGGCGGTGGCGATGATGGACCGGATCATCCGCAGCGTGGAGGGTCACAAGCTCTACCACTCGATCGTGGCGGCCTCCGAGCCCGGAGAGGAGGAGACGCCGCCCCACGCGGTGGCGACCGCCACGGCCGTTCTCGCCGAGGCCGTGCATGCCGCCGCGATCGTGACCTACACGGCCAGCGGCACGACCGCGGCCCGCGTGGCGCGCAAGCGCCCCGCGGCCGCGATCCTGGCGCTCACGCCGAACGTCGCGACCTCGCGGCGGCTGAGCCTGCTCTGGGGGGCGCACAGCGTCCTGACGGAGGACGTCGACAGCTACGAGGAGATGACCGCCAAGGCCTGCCACCACGCTCGGGACGAGGGTTTCGCCAAGCCGAACGACATCATCGTGGTCGCCGCCGGCATCCCGTTCCACACGGCCGGCAACACCAACAACATCCGTCTGATGCAGGTCTGAGGCCTCGCATGGGCCGCGGGCTGGGAACGCGGCCGGCGCCTGACCCGTTGATAGGAAAGCTGCGCTGTTTTGGCGCGAGATCGGAGGGCCGACCCATGAACCTGATCGGACGCATCGTCACCAAGATCCTCGGCAACGAGAACCGCCCCGTCGACCGCGACGACCGGAACGCCAGCACGGCGTCGCCGATCGGCCGCCTCGTGACGAAGATCCTGGGCAGATAGTCCAGTCCGGCTGCCGCGCGGCCCGTTCGGGCGCGCGGCAGTGCCCCGACCGCGCTCAGTTCGCCACGGCGCTGGCGGTTTCCTTGAGCGTCGGAGCGGCGGGGATCGTGTGCTGCCAGAAGGTGCCGGTGCGGCCCTTTTCGAGACCGGCCTCGTAGAGCGCGCGCATGTAGGCGGTGTCGAAGCCCTTCGCGGCCGAGGCCTTGGGTCCGTTTTCGTCGATATAGGTCAGGTTGAAGCCGATCCCGTTGCCGCGGGCCAGGGCGTAGGTCGCCGTCAAGGTCGCGCGGGATCGCGCGCGGCTCGCCGTCGTGAACGAGCGCTCCACGATCGAGAGTGTGTTGTCCTTCGTCACCTCGAAATCAGGCTCCAGGCGGCCGTTGATCACGACGTAGATCTCGGCCTTGCCGCCTGTGCGGATCCGCCCGTCGCGCAGCAGCAGGGTCTGCGGCAAGGTGAAGACCGGCGTCACCACCGACCCGTCGACATGCATCTCCTGGAAGCGGGAATCGCCGGCCGCGACGTCGATGAATTGCGGCGGGAAGACTGCCGGGATGCTCGCGGATGCCGCCAGCACGTCGCGGAAAAGCTCTCTGGCATTCGGCACGCCGCTCGCCGCGATGGCGCCCATGTTCCAGATCACAGCCCGCTGGGAATCCAGGTTTGTGGTGACGACGAGGAGGCGACGGCCCTTGGCGTGCTCCTCGGCCACCGCCTGTATGAGGTCCGGCGTGACGTAGCGGTCGATGAGGCTGCGCAGACGCCCGTCGCCGAACAGGCCCGATCCGAACAGAACATTGGCGAGGTTAGGCGAGGCCACCAGCTCGCCGGCGACGCCGCTGGTGTAGAACTCCGTGAGGTAGGGGTCGTAGGCCGAACCCAGAAACGCGAAGGGCGCGATCAGCGCGCCCGTCGAGACGCCTGAGACCAAGGTGAACTCGGGACGCGTGCCGGAGGCGGTCCAGCCGTTGAGCACGCCGGCCCCGTATGCGCCGTCACCGCCGCCGCCCGACAGAGCCAGGTACGTGAAGCCCTTGCGGCGACGCTCCGGATTGGCGGCGAGCGCCGCGATCGTATCCACCGAGGCGTCGGCGAAGACGCGCGCGCCGGGAATGCCCGGAACGGTAGCCAGCGCCGCCTGCTCGGCGGTGTATGGCGCCCGTGGAATGCTGCCGCAGGCCGCGACCTGAGCCGCCAGCCCGAACGCCACCGCCGTGCGCAGGCTGACCTGACGAACACCCATCGTCGCTACCTCGAACCGCCGAACACGCCCACTCTGCCACACGGAACGAGCTTGGCCGTATGTTCTGTTCCGACTGAGCCGGCTCAGCACGGAGATTAAGACCGCGCTGTTGCCAAGGGGTCACGATCCCACGCGATCGGGGCGCAAGCGTGGCTGCTTCGGGCAGGCTGCCGGTTGCCGCCGGCGGGGATCATTGTCGGTGGACAGGCGGCGCAGCGGCACGCGCCGTGTGTCAGGCCACCCTTGCAACGCTCGCGAACGGCGCGGTAGGGTTCCTCGGTGGCTTGGCGAGACAGGGTGTCGCACGTCGTGTGACACCCGGCGCGCGAGGGCGCGGCCTGTATGGCGGACAGGGCCAGTTGCAAGACGGCTCCTGGCGAGCCGGAACGGATGTCGTCGCCCGCGAGAACGCGGCCGAGCCGCAGGGGGCGGAGGGGATAATGGAACCGGTTCTCGGCTGGACGGATGATCGCGTGGCGCTTCTGCGCCGGCTGTGGGAAGACGGGCAGAGTGCCAGCAAGATCGCGGCGCAACTCGGCGGCGTGACCCGCAACGCGGTGATCGGCAAGGTCCACCGCCTCGGCCTGGCCGGTCGCGCGCGGGGCGGCGAGGAGACGCCAGCCGGGACGGCCGTCTCGAAGACCGTCGAGATCGAGACAGCCATCGCGGTGGTCGAGACCCAGGCGCCAGAGCCGGTGGCGATCCTGACGCATCGCCCGGCACCGAACTTCCCGGCGCCTGCGCCCGCCCCCGAGCCGGTGGCCCTGGCGGTCTCGCAGCGCGTCACCATCATGGACCTTCGCGAGTCCATGTGCCGCTGGCCGCTCGGCGACCCGACGACCCCGGAATTCCGCTTCTGCGGCGCCCGCTCGATCACCGGGCTGCCCTACTGCACCCATCATGCCGAGATCGCGTACCAGCCCGCAGCCGAGCGGAAGCGTGACCGGCGCGTCGCCTCGTTCCGCTGAGAAGTCGCAAGCTCAGCGCAGCGCAACACCGGTTTCGCGCAGGAAGCGACCGGTCCCGGGATTGATCTGCGCCGCCGGGATCAGGCCGACGAGGTTCTTCGGCTGGGCCGCCACCAAGGCCGATCGCGCCAGCGCCCGGACGAGGCGATAAGCGGTCTCATCGTCGAGCCCCGGGCGCGCGAGCACGAAGCTCCAGGATCCCACCGTCGCAATCGGTGCCGTTTGCCCGGAAAAGCTGCCTGCCGGCACGGTAAGGCGTCGCAGGGTCGCGCCGGGCTGCGCGAGGCGTGCGATGCCCTCCTCCGACGGCCCGAAGAAGCGGGCTCCGCCTGGGTCTCCGGCCAGGGCGTGGAAGCCCGGCCAGTCGAGGCCGCCGCCCCAGAGCGCGTCGGCGCGCCCCTCGCGCACCAGGGCCGGCCCGTCGCCAGCCCGATCAAGCAGGATCGGGCGGATGTCGCGCGCGGGATCAAGGCCCGAGGCGCTCAGCACGCTGCGGCCCATGACGGTGAGCCCGGATTTGTGCGTGCCAAGCGCCACGCTACGCCCGCGCAGGTCCGCAACGGTGCGGATCGCGCTGCCGGCGGGGACCACGAACAGCCCGGGCGTCGGGTACATCGGCGCCAGAACCGTCAGGCCGCCACCTTCGGCAAGGGCGGGAGAGGCGTATTCGCCCTGCACGAGGCCGAGATCGACACGACCGGCGCGCAGGAGGCCGACATTTTCGGACGACCCGCCGGTGGCGCGCCGCTCGATCGCGAGGGTCGGGTCGGCCCCCGCGATGGCGCTGGCGAACGTCTCCCCGAAGGCGGGAAATCCACCGCCCGGCGTCGCCGTGGCGAGCACGATCCGGACCGTCTCCTCGGCTCGGACCGGCCGCGCCAGGATCAACCCGATTCCCGCCAGCAGGCCGGCCCGGCGGGTCGGCCCTCGCCGACGGGGGCGCGCTGCGGGTGTAGCCGGAGATCCGAGGCCGTCGGTCGCGGCGGCGCAGGCCGGAGAATTAAATTCCATCGGGAACCGGCTACCCAGCAATGGTCTTCCAACCCAGTCCGAAAGTTCACCGGATTCCGGAAAGAACTTTCGGTAACGGCACTTAGCCCGATTGCTCCGGCCGCGGCAACGCGATATCGCAGCCTCCCGTCCGGAACTGGTCGAGCCATCGGCATGAAGGCGTTCCTTCGGCGGGGCCTATTCCGGACACGACATCTGTCCGATTCGTCACCACGAGCAGGAGTTCCGCGATGGCCGATATCCCCAACGCACCGGCGAAGGTCGGCCACGGCCGTGTCTATGGCTCCATCACCGAGACGATCGGCAATACCCCCCTGGTGCGCCTCAACCGGCTGCCGAAGGAGCATGGCGTCGATGCCGAGATCCTGCTGAAGCTGGAATTCTTCAACCCGATCGCCAGCGTGAAGGACCGCATCGGCGTCAACATGATCGATGCGCTGGAGGCCTCCGGGAAGCTCCAGCCCGGCGGCACGCTGGTCGAGCCGACCTCCGGCAACACCGGCATCGCCCTGGCCTTCACGGCCGCAGCCCGTGGCTATCGGCTCATCCTGGTGATGCCGGAGACCATGTCCCTGGAGCGGCGCAAGATGCTCGCCTTCCTGGGCGCGGAGCTGGCGCTCACCCCCGGCGCGCAGGGCATGAAGGGTGCGATCGCCAAGGCCGAGGAACTCCTGAAGGAGATCCCCGGCTCGGTGATGCCGCAGCAATTCTCGAACCCCGCCAACCCCGAGATCCACCGGAGGACCACCGCCGAGGAGATCTGGAGCGACACCGGGGGCCAGCTCGACGCCTTCGTGGCCGGCGTCGGAACCGGCGGCACCGTCACGGGCGTCGGCGAGGTACTCAAGCCGCGCCTGCCGAACCTGAAGATCTTCGCCGTGGAGCCCGAGGATTCCCCGGTGATCTCGGGTGGCCAGCCCGGCCCGCACAAGATCCAGGGCATCGGCGCCGGCTTCATCCCGGACAACCTCCACACCGGCATCCTCGATGGCGTCCTGAAGGTCAGCAACCAGGCGGCGTTCGAGACGGCCCGGGCTCTGGCCCGCCTGGAAGGCATCCCCGGCGGCATCTCGACCGGCGGCAACGTCGCCGCAGCGCTGGAGCTGGCCAAGCGGCCCGAATTCCAGGGCAAGCGAATCGTGACCATCGCCTGCTCGTTCGCCGAGCGGTACATCTCGTCGGCCCTGTTCGACGGCATCGGTTAGGGCATCGCTCCGAACGCAAGCGTCAGCGAAGTCTGGAAAAATTGACGCCTCGACAGAGACCGATAGCTCGGGCGCGGGAATGCAATGACCGCGTCTGAGCACGAGGCGACACCGGAGCGGCCCTCGGGCCGCTTCGAGACGCTCGCACAAGCGCGCGCCGCCGACGTTCGGCACGCGCCTTTCCCCTGACGGATGTCAGAATTCGACCCCCTGTATCCGTCATGGCTTCTACTTTAGAAGTCACGGCGCAGACATTCAGGCATCAACCAAGATAATTATTTGACAATTATTCCCTGTTAATGATTTGATCACCAGAATTAGATCATATATTTGCGCTAAAGATTGCATCTAGACGTGACGACATCTTTCCGCTAACGCCTGCTCGGGCGACCGGATGGTGAGTCTCTCATGCGTGGCCTCCTCGTTCTGCTGTTCAGCTTCTGGGCTCAGGCGGCGGTGGCTCTGGGCTTTGCCCGCCACGATCTGACCGGGCTGGCCGAGGCCGCCAGGACGGCGCTCGGGCCGGAGGCGACGGCGCAGGCGGAGCCCCTGCATCTCAGCCTGAACTGCATGCCCTGTGCGGGCGCCCCGACGATCGAGCTGCAGATCGGGCGCCTGACCGACGGGACCGAAGAGCGGGTCCGCTCCGGCAGGACAACCTTCGCCGCCCTCGAGGCGGTCTGTCTGCGGCGGAATCCGGATTGCCGGCTCTCCGCCCTGCCCGCGGGCTCGGCGATCGGCTGGTTGAGCGTCTACGCCCTGGAGAACGGTGCGGGCGCGACCGCCGTGATCCTCCGCAACGGCGATCTGCTGACCATCGCGGCCCGGGCGGCCAATCGCGGGGCCGCCGAGGATTCGGTGCGGCAGCTGATGCAGGCTGTCCTGCCCCGGATCGTCGGCCCGGACACCTGAACCGCGCGCCTGCGGTCGCCCCGCTCGGCGCAACCCTCCTTCGCCGCCCCCGTTGTCTCAGGACGGCGCAGCGAGGCAAACCATGACAGACCAGACCGGACGATCTCCGCGGGAGAATCCCGAGGGCAAGGCAGATACCGGGTCCGAGACGCCGCGCGCGACGCTCCGCCAGATGGAAGATCAAGCGAAGCCCGGCAGCGATCTCGGCGAAGCGATCGACAGGGCCACCGCGGCCGTCGGTCAGGACGACGGGAAACGCTGATGGTCCGGCCGACGAGCGAATCCGGAACGGTCACCCGCAAGCCCGACGACGCGGTCGGATCGCGCGGGACCCCGCCAAGCGGAGGCGGGCACCAGACCGCAGATCAGGCGGCGATCACCGACATGGAATCCGGCGGAACGCCGCAATCCGAACCCAAGGACAGGTGGGGCGCCGCCGGCGAGCCGGGACGCTCGCCGCCCGCCCTCGGCGGCTCATCCGGCGGCCATTCGGACCAGAAGGCCTCGCGAGGTTCGACCGGCGACACGAAAGTCGCCGACGGCCTCTCTCGTGCGGAGCGGGAGAACGGGGAATGACCGAGCGTCGCGATACCGGCACGCCGCCGCCGGAAAAGCCGAAGAACATCGCCCCCGACGCGGTCAAGGACCCGAACGAGAAGACCGACGGCAAGCCCGGCCAGGGGATTCCAGCCGGCGGAACCCAGCACGACGAGACTGATCCCGGGAGCAGCTGACGCAGCCGGGCCGCACGGCGCCGCGTCGGGACACCCGCCGCGGCCGCACAACGTCAGGAGAGGCGGAAAGGGATGGGGTCGGCGGCCAGCGGCACGTCGTTCGGCCGGCAGCCGGTCTCGACGGAAGCGTAGCGGATCGCATCCTGACGGGTCCGGAAGATACCCCCGGCTCGGCCACCGGCCTCGACGGCCACCCAATGCCCCTCCCCGTCCTGGCCGACGACGTAAGAGGGTGGTGCCGCGCCAGCAGGCTGGAGCGACGGAAGGGAATTCAACGCGACAGGCATTGGAGTCACGGGGTTCACACGAGCCTCTCGGGTCCGCCGCACCGAGGTAGGACCCTCGGCATAAGGGTTCGATGGACCGGAGCCCCGCCTGGAATAAGGGCCGCATCAGCAACCGGGCCTGAGCGCCCGGTTGCCGGTCGTTCAGCTCAGGCGGCGTTGTCCTTGGAGCGCTCGGCCCGCTTACGGTCGTTCGGGTCGAGGATCGCCTTGCGCAGGCGGATCGACTTCGGGGTCACCTCGACGAGCTCGTCATCCTGGATCCAGGCCAGCGAGCGCTCCAGCGTCATCCGGATCGGCGGGGTGAGGCGGACGGCCTCGTCCTTCGACGTGGTGCGGATGTTGGTGAGCTTCTTGCCCTTGAGGACGTTCACCTCGAGGTCGTTCTCGCGGTTGTGCTCGCCGACGATCATGCCCTGGTACACCTTCCAGCCCGGCTCGATCATCATCGGGCCGCGGTCTTCCAGGTTCCACATGGCGTAGGCCACGGCCTCGCCCTGGTCGTTGGAGATCAGCACGCCGTTGCGGCGGCCAGGCATCTCGCCCTTGTAGGGCTCGTAGGCCTTGAACAGGCGGTTCATGATCGCGGTGCCGCGGGTGTCGGTCAGCAGCTCGCCCTGGTAGCCGATCAGGCCACGGGTCGGGGCGTGGAACACGAGGCGCAGGCGGTCGCCGCCCGACGGCCGCATCTCCAGCATCTCGGCCTTCCGCTCGGACATCTTCTGCACGACGACGCCGGAATGCTCCTCGTCGACGTCGATCACGACCTCCTCGATCGGCTCGAGCAGGCCGCCGGCCTCATCCTTCTCGTACACCACCCGCGGCCGCGACACGGCGATCTCGAAGCCCTCGCGGCGCATGGTCTCGATCAGGATCGAGAGCTGAAGCTCGCCGCGGCCCGAAACGTAGAACGAGTCCTTGTCGGCGGCCTCTTCGATCTTGAGCGTGACGTTGCCCTCGGCCTCCTTGAACAGGCGGTCGCGGATCATGCGGCTGGTGACCTTGTCGCCCTCGGTGCCCGCGAGCGGGCTGTCGTTGACGATGAACGACATCGTCACGGTCGGCGGATCGATCGGCTGCGCCTGGATCGGGGTCTCGACCTGCGGGTCGCAGAAGGTATCGGCCACCGTGCCCTTCACGAGACCGGCGATCGACACGATGTCGCCCGCCTCACCGATATCGATCGGTGCACGCTCGAGGCCACGGAAGGCGAGGATCTTCGACACGCGGCCGGTCTCGACCACCTTGCCGGTCCGGTCGAGGACCTTGACCGACTGGTTGGGCTTCACCGAGCCCGACGCGATCCGGCCGGTGATGATCCGGCCGAGGAACGGGTTGGCCTCCAGCAGGGTGCCGAGCATCCGGAACGGCCCCTCTTCGGTCTTGGCCGGCGGCACATGCTTCAGCACGAGTTCGAACAACGGCTCCAGGCCGACCGACGGATCGGCCTCCGGGCTATCGGCCATCCAGCCGTTGCGGCCCGAGCCGTAGAGGATCGGGAAGTCGAGCTGGTCGTCGGTGGCGTCGAGGGCGGCGAACAGGTCGAACACCTCGTTCACGACCTCGTTGATCCGCGCGTCCGGCCGGTCGACCTTGTTGATCGCCACGATCGGGCGGAGGCCGATCTTGAGCGCCTTGCCGACCACGAACTTGGTCTGCGGCATCGGACCCTCGGCGGCGTCGACCAGCACGATCACGCCATCGACCATCGACAGGATGCGCTCGACCTCGCCGCCGAAATCGGCGTGGCCGGGGGTGTCGACGATGTTGACGCGGGTATCCTTCCAGAGGACCGAGGTCGCCTTGGCCAGGATCGTGATGCCACGTTCCTTCTCAAGGTCGTTCGAATCCATCGCCCGCTCCTCGACCCGCTGATTCTCGCGGAAGGTGCCGGACTGGGCCAGCAGCTTGTCGACGAGAGTCGTCTTGCCGTGGTCGACGTGAGCGATGATGGCGATGTTGCGCAGATTCATGGCGGCCCGAAACGGGTTGTGCCGGCTCCCTGGCGGCCGCGCGGCGCGGCCGTCCGCGCCGGTTCAGGTACGGAGTCGTGGTGGTTGCGTCGCAATATAAGGACGCGCGGCCATGAGCAAGGCCGCCGCGCGCATGGCGGTGTCCTGTTAAGCGCTCCGGCTCCGCCAAGCGACAGCTCTGAGGGTCACCGACATGAGTGCGGTGCTCGGGATCCGCGCACCCTCTTCGCGGCAGTTTGATGAACGCCCGGAGGCAGGTCAATTATCCCGCGCCGTTCCGCCGCCGGTGTACCGGAGGCCGAGCGGGGTTTCCGGCGGTGGCGATTCGCCGCCCCCGCAAGCGGGACGACAGGGGCCGCATCGCCGGCAATAGCGGCGCGGAGGGCCACAGTCGGGACGGCGGCCGACAGCGGGACGGGGACCGCGCCGGCCCGCGAGATAGCCACTGCCGGCCTTGCCGAAGCGAGGCTGAACACGATCAGCGGGCAGAACCGCGCGTCACCGCCGACACGCAGCGACCGGCTGGCCTGAAGACAGGCTTCCTGATCGCCGTGCGGCCCGTACCCCGCCGGACGCCGGTGATTCCGCGTCATTGGGCCGCCGCTATCGTCAAGATCTCGACAACCTGGGCCTTCGGACGGGTACGCGCTCCCGCCTTCGTGTGCGGGGCAGAGTCCTCCGCATTTTTAAGAGGACACCCCGCATCGCCGTGGGAATATGCAATCCGTGAACGGATGACGCCACCACGCAGCCGCCCTGTCCTATATGACGACGMGACGACGGTGCGGACCGGCGTCTCGGCCGCACCGCCGCGTCGAGGCGGCGGGGCGCGCAACGCCGGTCGTCTACAGGCTTGTCGGATGGGACCGCAGCGGTCGATGGAGTTTTCGCTCAGATCCGTGCGTGGCCGCACACCGAGCCGGCAGCGATTTTGCCATATCGGGCTCTCACCGGGCGTGTCCGATGCGCGCGCTTGACCCGCGGCTGTTCCCCTACATCTGGCGCTATTCGAAGAGCGATCAGCTCAAAATCTGCGCGGTCGTGCTGGCGTCGCTGCCGTTCTATTTCGCGTCCCTCGACCTGCCGAAGCGCATCGTCAACGACGCGATCACCGGCAAGGCCTACGCGCATGGCGAGGCGACCGCCCCGTTCCTCGAACTCACGATCCAATGGCCGGACGCCCTCGGCGGCGGCGCGACGCGCCTGTTCGAGGGGTTTCAGCTCGACCGGTTCGAGCTGCTCCTCAGCCTCTCGACCCTGTTCCTGACGCTCGTCCTGATCAACGGCGCGTTCAAGTTCTGGATCAACCTGCAAAAAGGAATCCTCGGCGAGCGGATGCTGCGCCGGCTGCGATTCCAGCTGTTCTCCCTCATGCTGCGCTTCTCGCCGGAGACGCAGCGGGAGGTGAAATCCTCCGAGACGGCGACGATCATCCGCGACGAGGTCGAGCCGATCGGCTCGTTCATCGGCGACGCGATCGTGGTGCCGGTGTTCCTGGGGACCCAGGCCGCCACCGCGCTCGCCTTCATCATGATGCAGAACATCTGGCTCGGCATCGCGGCCGGCAGCATGGTCGGCGTGCAGATGATCGTGATCCCGCGGCTGCGGCGCGAGATCATCCGCCTCAGCCGTCAGCGCCAGATCGCGTCCCGCGCCCTCGCCGGGCGCGTCGCCGAGGTGCTCGACGGATTGCAGGCCGTGGTCCTCAACGACACCGGCCGCTGGGAGCGGGCGGAGATCGGCGGCCGGCTCTACCGGCTCTACGACCTGCGCCTCCGGATCTACCGCCGCAAGTTCGCGGTGAAGTACCTCAACAACCTCCTCGCGCAGGTCACGCCGTTCCTGTTCTACGCGATCGGCGGCTACTTCGCTCTGAAGGGCCAGCTCGACATCGGGCAGCTGGTGGCGGTGCTCGCGGCCTATCGCGATCTGCCTCCGCCCCTCAAGGAGCTGATCGACTGGGACCAGCAGCGCCTGGACGTCGAGGTCAAATACGAGACCGTGGCGGCGCATTTCGGTCCGCAACGCCTGCGGCCGGCCGAACACAAGTCCGAGCACGCGCCGCCGCGCCTCGGCAGCCCCCTTCGGGCCGAGGGCCTGTCGCTGCGAGATCCGCAGGGCGGCGCACCGATCGAGGTCGGCGACCTCGAGGTCGGTCTGCCCGGGCACGTCGCCCTGGTTCCCCCCGGCCCGGTCGCGCAGGAATTCGCCCGGGCGCTGGCGGGGCTGCAATCGCCGCCCGGCGGAACCCTCCGGATCGGCGAGCACGACCTGGCGACCCTGCCGCAGCAGGCCCGCGCGTATCGGATCGCCTTCGCGGGCATCCAGCCCGTGCTGTTCCCCGGGACGCTGCGCGACAACATCCTCTACGGTCTGCGCGTGCGGCCGCTGCGCACGGACAGCCTCGATCTCAGCAAGGCGCGGATCAACGAGGCGGTGAAGACCGGCAATCCCTGCGACAGCGTCGACGACCCCTGGATCGACTACGCGCGGCTCGGCGTCCACGATGCCGGATCCCTCGACGAGCGCCTGCTCGATCTGCTGGCCCGGCTCGACCTCGGCGACGATCTCTACCGGTTCGGGCTCGGCGCCCTCAGCTCGGTGGCCCATGACACGCCGGTGGGCCAGCGCATGATCGCGGCGCGCGAGCACCTGCGCGAGCATTTCGTCCGGGCGGGCCTCGCCGATCTGGTGATCCCGTTCTCGCGGGGTCACTACAACGATCAGGCGACCGTGGCGGAGAACCTGCTGTTCGGTGTTCCCCGCGATCCGTCCCTGACCGATCCGCGCCGCCTCGCCGGCGTTCCCCTGTTCCGCGACGCGCTCGACAAGGTGAAGCTCCTCGACGAACTGGACCGCATGGGCGTCGCCATCGCCAGCAACCTCAAGGACATCTTCGCCGACGTGCCGCCGGGCCACCCGCTGTTCCGGCGGTTCTCTCTGATCACCCCCGACGCCTTGCCGGATTACCTGCGCCGGCTCGCCCGCCTGCCCGCGGAGGGACGCCTGAGCGAGGCGGACAGCGCGGCCTTCCTGGCTCTGGCCCTGGCCTACGTGGAGCCGCGGATGCGTTTCGGCCTGCTCGACCAGGCGCTCACCAAGCGCATCGTCGGTGCCCGGGGCGTGGTCCAGGGCTTCATGCACGGCGACGACGGCTGCGACGTCGAATCCTACGATCCCAATCTGATCAATCCGCGCAGCACCGTGCTCGACAACCTGCTCTTCGGCCGGATCGATACGGCGCGGATGCACGGCGAGACGCTGATCCAGCGAGAGGCGCGCGAGGTCTTCCGGGAGTTCGACCTGGAGCGGCCGATCCAGCGGCGCGGTCTCGAAAAGGAGGTCGGCAACCGGGGCCAGCTGCTCGCCGAGCGCGTCCGGGTGCGGGTCGGTCTGGCGCGGGCGATCCTGCGCGAGCCGGAGGTTCTCGTCGTGGACCGGGTGGACGAACATCTCGAGCGCGGCGTCGACACGCTGCTCGACGTGACGGAGGCCGCCCTCCCCCGGGCGAGCCTCGTGGCGAGCCTGTCGCCGGAGGCCGATCCCGCCCGGTTCCCGACGCGATTGCCGGTGAAGGGTTCCGAAACGCGCCTGCGCACGGCGGCGGAATGACGTAGGCGTGACCGGCCTGCACCGCGCGCGGGCCGCGGTTTACAGGCTCACCCGTCTCCGGCACAGGATGGCGCGACATGCCCATACCCTCGGACGCGACCGCGACCCCGGACCGGACGACCCCGAGCCTTGCCGGCCTGCCGCGCGTGGTGCCGCCGCACCGTGCCCCTCCGGAGCGGGAGCTGCCGCTCACCGCCTACCTGCGCTCGATCCGCGATAACGCGCTGGCGGGTTTCCCCCGCCGCGCCTACGAGGAGCCGGTCACGCGCCGGGGGCTTCTCGGGCGGTCGAGCTTCGTGCTGAGCGACCCGGATGCGATCCGGCGGGTCCTCGTCGAGAATCAGGCGAACTACGCCCGCACCACCGGAACGACCCGCATCCTGCGCCCGATCCTCGGGGACGGACTCCTGATCAGCGAGGGTTCGGCCTGGCGCCACCAGCGCCGGACCCTGGCGCCCGCTTTCACTCCGCGGGCGATCGACGGGCTGGTGCCCCATATCGCCGCCGCCGTGACCGACGGGATGGAGCGGATCGCCGCCGAGGCCGCGGCGGGGCCGGTGGACCTGTTCTCGTCGTTCTACAGGCTCGCCCTCGAGATCGCCGGGCGTGCCATGTTCTCGGTGGGCATGGACGAGCACGGCGGGGAGTTGCGCCGGTTCATCGCCGAATACGCCGAGCGGATGGGCCGGCCCCACCTCCTCGACATCGTCATCCCCCCGGGCTGGCCGGTGCCGCTCGACTGGTCACGCGCGCGGTTCCGCCGCCGCTGGATCCCGTTCCTCGACCGGATCATCGCGGCGCGTCGGGAAACGGAGCGCGACAGGCCGCACTCGCGCGACCTCCTCGATCTGCTCGCGGCGGCGCGCAACCCGGACACCGGAGCGGCCTTCACGCCGGAAGAGCTTCGCGACCAGGTCGCAACCATGATCCTCGCCGGCCACGAGACCACGGCCGGCACGCTGTTCTGGGCGGCCTACCTGCTGGCCCTCGCCCCGGAGGTACAGGAGCGGGTCGCCGCCGAGGCGCGGGCCGCCGACCTGACCGATCCCACCGGCTGTCAGACCGACGGCCGCCTGCCTTTGACCCGCGCGGTGATCGACGAGACGCTGCGCCTGTATCCGGCCGCCTTCGTGATCGTCCGGCGGGCGCTCGGTCCCGATTCGGTCGCCGGGCACGCGGTGAAGGCCGACGACATCGTCATGGTCAGCCCCTGGGTGCTCCACCGGCACCGGATGCTCTGGTCCGATCCGGAGGCCTTCGATCCGGGGCGCTTCCTGCCGGGGGCGCCGCCGCCGCGGCGCTTCGCCTACCTGCCCTTCGGGGCCGGCCCGCGTGTCTGCATCGGCGCCCAGTTCGCCCTGAGCGAGGCGGTCCTGTGTCTGGCGCGCCTCCTGGCCCGGTTCCGGCTGGTGCTCGACGAGGGTGCGCCGGTGCTGCCGCAGGCAGTGGTGACGACGCAGCCGGACCGATCGGCCCTGTTCCGGCTGATCCCCCGCGATCCGGTCAGCCCTTGATCCCCGTGATGGTCTCCGAGATCGCCCGGGGATCGCGCATCGGCCAGCGGCCGCTCTCAACCTGCGCCAGGAAATCGTCGAGCAGGCGGTTGTAGGCATCCGGCTCCTCGACGGAGAGGGCGTGGCCGGTATGAGGCAGGACCGCCAGGGCCGCCGATGGGATCACCCGCTTCAGCATCAGGCTCGGGGCGAGGCAGGGCCAGTCCTCGTCGCCCGCGACGATCAGGGTCGGGACGGTCATGCGGCCCAGGACGTCCGTGAGATCGTAGAGCGACGGGCGGTCCTTCTGAACGCCGGCCTGAGTATTGGCCGAGCCGAGGGCCGAGTGCTCGGCGAGCATCCGCTTGAATTCGGCATGGCCGCGCGGATCCTTGACCTCGAACTGCACCCGCGTCGGCCCGTAGGCGTAGCGCACCGCGAAGGCGGCCATGCCGTCGCGACGGAGCATCGCCGCGGTGGCATCGGCCTCGGCGCGGAACGGTGCCTGCCGCTCGGGTTCCGCACCGTAGCCGCAGCCGCCGAGGCACAGCGACAGGGCGCGGTCGGGGTGCCGCAGGCCGAAATGCAGGGTCGCGAAGGCCCCCATCGAGATGCCGGCGACATGGGCCTTCGGCGCGCCGAGATGGTCGAGGACGGCCAGGATGTCGTCGGCGGCGCGCGCCTGCGAGTAGGCGGCGACGGAATCCGGAACGTCCGACGGCGGGTAGCCCCGCGCGTTGAACGCGACGGCGTGGAAGCGGCGGCCGAAATGGCGCAGCTGAGCCTCGTAGCTGCGGTGATCGCCCGCGAATTCGTGGACGAAGATCAGCGGCGTTCCCCGCCCGCTCTCCTCGTAATGGAGGCGGATTCCATCGTCCGTGGTTGCGCTCGGCATGGCGCTCCTCTCATCGGCCTCCCCCGAGGATCCCGACATGGGGCGGCGGCGTGCCCGGTCGAGAGCCGAGATTGCAGCATGACGACGGCCCGACATGGCAAAGCCGCACCCGGCTGGCCGGGCGCGGCTCTAAGTCCGTCAGTCCGGCGGGGACGGTCCCCGCCCGGCTCAAGCGGCCTTCTTGGTGGAGGCCGGCTTGGCCGACCCCTTATTGGCCGCGACCTCGGCGAGCTTGGCCGCCAGCTTGGCATCGAGCTTGGCCGAGGCACCGAGCGGAAGCTCGATGTCGAGGCCGAGGGTCGAGACGCCTTCGCCGCGCTCCAGGGTGACCTTCACCTTGTCGGGCTCGACCGCGACGTGGTTGGCGATCACCGCCAGGATCTCTTCCCGGAGCTGGATCACGAGATCGGGGCGACCCGACTCCGCGCGCTCGTGGGCGAGGATCAGCTGCAGGCGGTCGCGGGCGACCGCGCCGGAGCTGCGCTTCTGGAACAGTCCCAGGATGCTCACGCCGCCCTCCGCATGAACAGCTTGTCGAGGAAGGACTTGCGCTCCACCGGCAGGCTCATCGGCACGGTCTCGCCCTTGAGCCGGCGGGCAGCATCCGCATAGGCCCGCGCCGGGGCGCAGAGCGGGTTGTTCAGGGTCACCGGACAGCCCAGGTTCGAGGCGCGCAGCACCTCCTGGCTCTCCGGGATGATCGCGAGCAGCGGGATCGACAAGATGTCGAGCACGTCCTCGGTCTTGAGCATGTCGCCGCGGTCGGCCCGCATCGGGTCGTAGCGGGTGAGGATCAGGTGCTTCTCCATGTCCTCGCCCTTCTCCGCCTTGGCGGTCTTGGAATCGAGGAGGCCGATGATCCGGTCGGAGTCGCGCACCGAGGAGACCTCGGGGTTGGTCACGACCACCGCCACGTCGGCGTGGTGCATGGCGAGCTGGGCGCCGCGCTCGATGCCGGCGGGGGAGTCGCAGATCACCCAGTCGAACTTGGCGCGCAGCTCGTCCATCACCCGGGCGACGCCCTCATCGGTGAGCGCGTCCTTGTCGCGGGTCTGCGAGGCCGGCAGAAGGTGCAGGGTCTCCAGCCGCTTGTCCTTGATCAACGCCTGCGGGAGCTTGGCGTCGCCGTTGACCACGTTGATGAGGTCGTAGACCACCCGGCGCTCGGCACCCATGACGAGGTCGAGGTTGCGCAGGCCGACGTCGAAATCGACGACGCACACGCTCTGCCCGCCCTGGGCCAGGGCCGCTCCGAGGGCCGCGGTCGTCGTCGTCTTGCCGACGCCGCCCTTGCCCGATGTGACGACGAGAACCTTTGCCACGCGTCGATCTCCCTTAATCCAGGCTTGCCATTCGGATGTTGCCGCCATCGAGCCAGACCTGGGCGGCCTTGCCGCGCAGGGCCGTGCCCATGTCCTCCGCCGTCCGCACGAGGCGGTCGATCCCCAGCAACTCGGGTTCGAATTTGCGGCAGTAGATTCGTGCGCGCGGGTTGCGCGCGGCTCCAGCGATCGCGCGACCGCGCAGGGCGCCGTAGACGTGGATCGAGCCGCCGGCCAGGATCTCGGCCCCCGAGGAGACCGACCCCATCACGGTCACGTCGCCGGTGGGGTTGATGACGCTCTGGCCGGAGCGGACCGAGCCCTCGACGGTGATCGAGGTGACCACCTGCGGCTCCGGCTCGGCCGGGACGCTCGGGATCTCGAGCCGCTCGGACGGATGTCCCTTGATCAGGAGCGGCGGCAGACCTTCGGGGACCGCGTCGGCACCCTCGATGCCCAGGACCGCGATGCCGCGCGCCCTGAGTTCACGCATCAAGGTTTCAAGGGCGTCCGGCTCGGGCTTGAGCTGGGCGCAGTCGAGGATGACGGCCCGGCCTTTCAGCAGGGTCGGCGAGCGCTTCAGCGCCGCGTCGAGACCCGCGAGCCACTCGGGAAGCGGCGGCTCGGGGGAGAGGGCCAGGGCCTTGAAGGCCCGTCCGCGCAGGCTGAGCGGCCGGGGCGCGGAAGGAGCCGCCGCGGGGGCGGTCTCCGGATCGATCGGCTCGGGGTGGGTCTCGCTCATGTCCGCCCGTTAAGAGTCCTTACCGGACCATTGACGGTGGGTATGGTTACCGAAGGGTTAAGTTTCTGATCCGGTCGGCAAATTCTGCCGGGATCCCGGTATCGGAGGCTTCAACCCCGCTCGAACAGGTTGAGCCGGATGGCGTCCTCGAACAGGCGCACCTCCACGGCCTGCCCCCGGAAGGCCGGATCGAGGTCGTCGGCCGCGCGGTAGAGGCCGTCGATCGCCACCAGCTCCGGCTCGAAGCGGCGGCACCAGATCCGCGCGGCCGGGTTGCCGGCGGCGCCGGCGATCGCCCGGCCGCGCAGGGCGCCGTAGACATGGATCGAGCCGCCCGCGATGACCTCGGCACCGGAGGCCACGGCCCCCAGCACGGTGACGTCGCCCTCGAGATGCATCACGGTCTGGCCCGACCGGACCGGAGCGTCCAGGATCAGCGAGCGCGCGGTGTCCCTGGGCTGCGGCTCGACCGGGACGGCGTCGCCGGGCGTGTCGATCTCGCCCGCGGGTCGCCCACCCGACAGGGCCGGCGGCGTTCCGGAACCCAGGAGCGCCGGTGCAGCCCCCTCGATGCCGAGGACCGCGATGTTGCGCGCCTGAAGTTCCGCGAGCAGCCCGTCGAGATCCTCCCGCGTGAGCCGCAATCCGGACAGGTCCAGGATCACGGGCCGGCCGGCGAAGAAGTTCGGGGCGCGGCGGTTGAGGGCGTCGAGGTCGCCGAACCAGTCGGCCACCGGGGGTATCGGCGCCAGGACGGTGGCCATGAAGGAGCGGCCGCGGAAGCGGATCGGCGGGCGCGCCGGCTCGGATGTCGGCTGGGTCACGGGCGTGTTCGGTGTCGCGGCAGGGATCGTCCGCATCCATGGGACGGCGCCGCGCCCGGGGCAATCCCGCAATGCCCGGTGTGACGCCTTGGCGGACCAGCCGGCCCGTTTCTGTTGTAGAGAGAGCCGGCAGCCGAGCCGGACCGGACCGTTGAGCAGCGCCACCTCCCGAGCCCCCGCCCCCTTCGTCGTCGACGACCTCACCCGCGCCAACCAGCGCCGTGCGGCCGATCCACGGGCCTCCGCCTGGGTCTCGGCCAATGCCGGCGCCGGCAAGACCAAGGTCCTCACCGACCGGGTGGTAAGGCTGCTCCTCGACGGCGCCCCGCCCGGCCGCATCCTCTGCCTGACCTTCACCAAGGCCGCGGCGGCCAACATGGCGATCCGCGTGTTCCGCCTGCTCGGGCGCTGGGTGACGCTCGACGACGCGACGCTCTCCGCCGAACTCGCCGAGCTCACCGGCGAGCGGGCCGGAGCCGAGCGCCTGCGGCTGGCGCGACGCCTCTTCGCCCGGGCGGTGGAGACGCCGGGCGGCCTCAAGATCGAGACCCTGCACGCCCTATGCGAGCGGCTGCTGCACATGTTCCCCTTCGAGGCGAACGTGCCGGCCCGGTTCGTGGTGCTCGACGAGACCAAGGCCCAGGAACTGTTCGATCTCGAGATGGCCAACGTCCTAGCCGACGCCGTCGCGAACGGCGACACGCCCCTCAGCGCCGCCCTCGCGCGGGTCACTCCCGAAGCGACGGGCGATACCCTGCGGGCTGCGATCCGATCGGCGATGCGGGCGCGCAGCGTCATCGGCGATGCGGCCGGCCTGGACGGCGCCTTCGCGCGGCTGCACGGCGCGCTGGGTCTCGCCGCCGACGAGACCGCCGAGCAGATCGAGACGGCGATCCTCGACGGCGGCCCCGGATGCCGCCCTGAGGATCGCGAAGCGCTGATCGCGGCGCTGCGAACCGGCAAGGCCAACGACGAGAAGCTCGCCGATGCCCTGGCGGCCGCCGAAGCCGAGCGGGTGCGCGCCGCGGACCTGTCCGACCGGACGGACGCCCTGGCGCTCTACCGGGCCGTGTTCTTCACCCAGAAGGACGAGCCCAAGGCCGACAGCAGCCTCGGAACCAAGAGCGTCCCGGCCGAGGCCAAAGAGGTCCTGATCGTCGAACGGGACCGGCTGGAGGCCCTGTTCGACCGCCTGCGCGCCGCCCGAGCCCATGCCCGGACCCAGGCGCTGTTCCAGATCGCGGCCGAGATCCATCGGCGGGTCGAGGCGCAGAAGGCCCGCCTCGGTGCCCTGGATTTCGACGACCTGATCCACAAGGCGCTGGATCTGCTCGGCCGGGTCGGCGCCGGCTGGGTCCTGTACAAGCTCGACCGCGGGATCGACCATGTCCTGGTCGACGAGGCGCAGGACACCAATCCGGAGCAATGGGCGATCCTGAGGGCGATCACCCAGGAATTCGCCGCCGGCGAGGGCGCCCGCGTCGGCAGCCGCACACGGTTCGCGGTGGGGGATCCCAAGCAGTCGATCTACGGGTTCCAGGGCGCGGAACCGCGGGAATTCGCCCTCACCCGCGCGTCCTGGATCGCGGAATCCCGCGCGGCCGGACTGACCTTCGCGGACGTACCGCTGACCCTGTCGTTCCGCTCGACCAGCCTCGTCCTGCGGGCCGTCGACGCGGTCTTCGCCCTTGAGGCGCACAACGAGGGCCTGTCCTTCGAGGACACGGTGCGCACGACCGTCCATGCCAGCGCCCGGCCGGGCGCGCCCGGGGCGGTGGAAATGTGGCCGATCGCCGAGCCCGAGCCCGCGGCGGAGCCGGACGCCTGGACCGCTCCCGTCGACGCGCCCGAGACCAGCGCCCCGGCGATCGTGACCGCCCGCCGGGTGGCACAGGCGGTGCGCAACTGGACCACGACGGGCGACGCGACCGGACGCATCTGGCGTCCCGGGGACGTGCTGATCCTGGTCCGGAAGCGCGGACCCGCCTTCGAGGAGGTGATCCGTGCGCTGAAGGGGCTCCGCGTGCCGGTCGCCGGGCAGGACCGGCTCGAAGTCTCCGCCCACATCGCGGTGGCCGACTTGGTCGCCGCGGGCCGGGCCGGGCTCCTGCCGGCCGACGACCTGACCCTCGCCACCGCCCTCAAGACGCCCCTGGTCGGGCTCACCGACGAGGACCTCGTGCGGATCGCCGCCCGCCGCGACCGCGCCGAAACCCTCGAGGATGCCCTGCACCGCCACGCCGCCGCGGGCGATCCGGCCGCGACGTGCGGCGTGGCCGCGCTGTCGGGCTGGATCGCCCTGGCGGGCCTCCACGGTCCGTTCGGCTTCTACGCGCGGCTCCTGGGTCCGCAGGGTGGCCGGGCGAAGCTGGTGGCCCGGCTCGGCGGCGAGGCGGGGGACGCCATCGACGTGTTCCTCGCCGCCGCCGCGCAGGCCGAGACCGGCGAGGACGCGCCATCCCTCGGCGGCTTCCTGGCCCGCTACGTCGGCGCCGAGGCCGGGCACACGGTCAAGCGCGACCTGGAATCGGGTCGCGACGAGGTCCGGGTGATGACGGTCCACGGCGCCAAGGGGCTGGAGGCGCCCGTGGTGGTGATCCTCGACGGGTGCGAACCGCTCGGCCGGAACGATCCGCCTCTCCTGCCGCTGCCCGCGACGGAGGCCGTAGTGCCTCCGGTCTGGTCCGGAGGGCGGACTCAGGATTGTGCGGCCACCGAGGTGGCGCGCGCAGCGTTGCTCGCCCGCGCGCGGCAGGAGCACAACCGTCTACTGTACGTCGCCATGACCCGCGCGGCCGACCGGCTGATCGTGGCGCCCTTTCGCGGCCACGAACGCGAGAGCGAGGCCGCCTGGTGCCGGATGATCCGCGCCGGTCTGGAAGCCGCGCTGGGAGCCGGTCGGGGCCTCGATCTGTCCTATGGACCGGCAACGCTCTGGCAGGACGGCGCCGCCCTGCCGGTGACGCCCTCGGCGGAGACTGCGGCGACTGCGGCTGAGCCGGATCCGGAGCCGGATTGGCTGCGCAGTCCGGTCCCGGCGGAACCGGAGGTGCCGACCCTGAACCCGTCCGGCGCGCTCCAGGCCGCGGACGGCACCCGCGTGCCGCCGCCGCGTCTCGCGGACGCGCAGGCCCGACGGCGCGGAATCCTGATCCACGCCCTGCTGCAGCATCTGCCCCGGGTCGACCCCGCCCGGCGCGAGGCGGCCGGGCTCACCTTCGTGCGCGCCCGGGCACCCGGCCTGCCCAGGCCGGCCCCGTACGCGATCGTCCGATCGGTCCTCCGAATCATCGCGGACCCTGAGCTGGCCGTCCTGTTCGCCCGGGATGCCCGCGCGGAGGTGGCCCTGTCGGGTCGTGTCCGGGCGGCGGGCTCGGAGCGGATGGTTCAGGGGCGCGTCGATCGCCTCGCGGTGACGTCCGATATGGTCTGCCTCGCCGACTTCAAAACCGGGCGGCCGCCCGAGCCCGACGCGCCGCTGCCCGCCGCAGAGGCGGGCCAGATCGCGCTCTACGCGCGTCTTCTCGCGCAGATCTATCCGGGCCGCACGGTTCGGCCGATCCTCGTCTGGACGTCGGGTCCGGTGGTCCGCGTCCTCGGCGCGGACGATATCGCCGCGGCGCTGGACCGAGCCGGCATCGAGGCGTGACGGGAGCGTCTCACGGGGCCGCGGGACGAATGCCTCTATCCACATGCGCCAACGCACATTGCGCAGCACGTGACTGACAGCGGCGGCACCCCTGCGGCCTGACTTCTTGACCGGGGGGGGAGCCGTTGCCAATTCTGAACGGACCGCGCGGGCCCCTGCCCGTTCGACGCCGCCCGACGGGCGGCGACTTCCGAAAGGTGACGTTATGGCGACGGTGAAAGTGACCGACGCGAGCTTCGAGCAGGACGTTCTCAAGTCCGCCGAGCCCGTCGTGGTGGATTTCTGGGCGGAGTGGTGCGGCCCGTGCCGTCAGATCGGCCCGGCGCTCGAGGAGATCGCGACCGACCTTCAGGGCAAGGTGAAGATCGCCAAGGTCAACGTCGACGAGAACCCGCAGATCGCCGCTCAGTACGGCATCCGCTCGATCCCGACGCTGCTCCTGTTCAAGAACGGCGAGCGGGTTGACCAGAAGGTCGGCGCCGCGCCGAAGGGCGACCTGTCGCGCTGGATCGGCGCCCAGACCGCCTGACCGCTCGGGAAACCGCGCATCGGACATAAAGAAAGCCCGGCCGCGAGGCCGGGCTTTCTCGGTTTCGAGACCATGTTTTTTTAATGGATCCCGGGCTGAAACCCGGGATCCCGCGTCCGATCTCAGTACGAGCCGAACTTGTAGTTCAGGCCGGCGCGGACGACGGCGAAGGCGTTCTCGTTCCGGCTGGCGTTGGTCAGCGAGTAGACCGGCACGAGGCCGACCGGCGAGATGGCGGCGCCGACCAGCGGCAGCTGGGCGCGGTTGTTGTTGTTGTCGAGGTTCACGTAGAGACCTTCCACCTTCAGCGTCACGGCCGAGGAGCGGAAGAAGTTCAGGAACGAGTCGGTCGGCAGGGCGTATTCGACACCGCCACCGACGGTCCAGCCGGTCTTGAAGTCGTTCCGGCGGCCAGCAAAGTTCTGCAGGCCGACGCGGGCGCCGTCATCCGTGCCGGTGGCGTAGGCGAAACCGCCGGTGGCGTACACCAGGGTCCGGTCGAAGGCGTAGCCGAGACGGCCGCGGACGGTGCCGAAGAAGTCGATGGTGTTGAGCGTGCCATTGACCGGGACGAAGCCCGGGTTGATCGCCACGGCGTTGGTGGCGAAGCGGGCGCGACGGCCGAAGTCGAGGTACTGGGCGTCGGCCTCGACGCCGAACACGGCGCCGTTGCCCGGGGTCAGCTGCCAGTTGTAGCCGACCTGACCACCGCCCGAGAAACCTTCGCGGCTGTCGTTGCTGTAGACCAGCGACGAGCCGTTCGGCCGCAGGGCCTGGTAGGGGACGAGACCGCCCGGCACGAGAGCGACCGGGTTACCGGGCGTCTGCACGAAGCCGCGGGTGGCGTTGCTGCTGGCATCGAAGGCGTAGCCAGCGTTGATACCGAAGTAGGCACCGGTCCAGGTGAACACCGGAACGGGGGTGAACACCGGCGGCGGCGCAGCGCGGCGCGGCAGGTCGGCGGCCGAAGCCGCGGCAGTGAGCGCGGTGAACGCCGCGAGAGAGGTGAGAAGCGTCTTCATTACTGTGATCCCCAGCAAAAGCCCGATCGAGGGGGAAATTATGCGATCGGGCCGACCGAGGATGTAGCTAAGCTGCCACAGCCGATGGAAAGCGTGGCCGTAAGTGTGTTTCCGTCGGGTCAATTGCGGCGAATCGACGACGTTTCAGACGCGGAAACCAAATTCCCCCGAGTGTCCAGCGGTGATGCCGCAAGGTACGGCGGGCCAACGCGTTGCGCCCAGACTGAGGAGCACTCAGACGGGCGGCGTGTCGTTGGCGGCGAGAACCATGCCGGCCAAGTAGAGGGATCCGCAAATCAGGATCCGCGGCGGTCGCTCGAAGGCGATGTCCCGTACCAGGGCGAGCGCGGCCTCGATGCTTGGCGCCGCGTAGGTCGAGAGGCCGACGCTCTCGCCGATTCGCGCGACCTCCTCGGCCGGTCGGGCCGCCATTGTTCCGGTGATCGGGACGGCCACGAGCGCCCGGGCCAGGCCGACGAAGTTGCGCAGGAAGCCGTCGGCGTCCTTCGTGCCGAGCAGGCCGACCACCAGCACGAGCGGCACGTCGCTCTTCTCGCCGAGATCGGCCATGGCGGCCGCGAGGATCCGGCCGCCATCGATGTTGTGGCCGCCGTCGAGCCACAGCTCGGTACCGGGATCGAGCTGGGCGGCCAGACGACCGCGGCCGAGGCGCTGCAACCGTCCCGGCCAATCGACCTCGGTCAGGCCCCGCTCCAGGGCCGCCGTGCCGATGTCACCGAACCCGGCGGCGCGCAGCGCGGTGATCGCCGTGCCGGCATTGACCAGTTGGTGGCGACCGGCGAGGCGCGGCCGCGGCAGATCGAACAGGTCGGTTTCGTCCTGATAGACGAGCCGGCCGCGCTCCTCGTGCACGGAGAAGTCCTGGTTGCCCACGAAGACCGGCCCGGCGCCGACGGCCTCGGCGCGCCGGCAGAGGACGGCGTCCGCCTCGGCGTAATCCTGTGCGGCGATCACCGCCGGACAGCCGCGCTTGAATATCCCGGCCTTCTCGGTCGCGACCGACTCGACCGTGTCGCCGAGATACTCGGCGTGGTCGCGGCCGATCGGCGTCACCACCGCGCAGGCGGGCCGGTCGATGACGTTGGTGGCGTCGAGCCTCCCGCCGAGGCCGACCTCGAGCAGCAGCACGTCGGCCGGGCTCTCCGAGAACAGCAGCAGGGCCGCGGCCGTCGTGATCTCGAACATCGTGATCGGCTCGCCGGCATTGGCCGTCTCGCAGCGCGAGAACGCGTCCGCGAGGCGGTCCTCGTCGACGAAGTGGCCGCCGCCGATCCCACCGATGCGGATCCGCTCGTGGAAGCGGACGAGGTGGGGCGAGGTGTAGACATGCGCCGCCAGCCCGCCCGCCTCAAGGATCGCCCGCATGAACGCGATGGTCGAGCCCTTGCCGTTGGTGCCGGCGACGTGGATCACCGGCGGCAACCGGCGCTCGGGGTGGTTGAGCCGTGCGAGCAGATGCTCGATCCGGCCCAGCGACAGGTCGATCGTGCGGGGATGGAGCGCCAGGAAGCGCGCCATCAGGGCGTCGGACGAGGCCATCGCCGGGCTCAGGCCGCCTCGGAGGCCGCGAGCGGCGCGCCGGCTTCGGACTTGTTGGTCAGGAGGCTGCAGAGGCGGGTGATCGTCTCCTTGAGCTGGTGCCGATGGACCACTTGGTCGACCATGCCGTGCTCGCGCAGGTATTCCGCCCTCTGGAACCCGTCCGGCAGCTTCTCACGGATGGTCTGCTCGATCACCCGCGGTCCCGCGAAGCAGATCAGGGCGCCCGGCTCCGCGAGGTGGACGTCGCCCAGCATGGCGTAGGAGGCCGTGACGCCGCCGGTGGTCGGATTGGTCAGCACCACGATGTAGGGGAGCCGGGCCGCGTTCAGCCGGCGCACCGCCACGGTGGTCCGCGGCATCTGCATCAGCGACAGGATCCCCTCCTGCATCCGCGCGCCGCCGGAGGCCGAAAACAGCACGTAGGGCGTGCGCTTCTCCAGCGCCGTCTCGGCGCCGCGCACGAAGGCCTCGCCGGCCGCCATGCCCAGCGACCCGGCCATGAATCCGAATTCCTGCGCGGCGAGCGTCATCGGCAGCCCGCCCACCCGGCCGAACCCGATCTTGAACGCATCCTGCAAACCGGTCTTGGCGCGGGCCTCCTTGAGCCGGTCGACGTAGCGCTTCTCGTCGCGGAACTTCAGCGGGTCGGGGGCGACCTCGGGCAGGGCCACGTCGATCCAGGTGCCCTCGTCGAACATCATCTTCAGGCGCGCCTGGGCGGCCATCTTCAGATGATGTTCCGAGCCGGGGATGACCCAGTGATTGGCCTCCACCTCCTTGTGGAACACCATCTGCCCCGTATCCGGGCACTTGACCCACAGGTTCTCGGGCGTCTCGCGCTTGAACAGGGTCTTGATCCGGGGGCGTACCACCTCCGAGATCCAGTTCATCGGTTCGACCATCGACTTGCGTCCGTCCGCTTCATGCCCGCGCAGATATCAGGTGCGGCGCATGCCGCCGCCAGGGGTGCCCGATCCGTCCCTCAGGCCGCGCGTCCCACACCCGCCGACCGTACGCCCGCGGCGAGTTCGCGGACCAGATCCGTCACCGCCGCGACGCTTCCGGCCTGCGGCCGGCCGTCGCCGTCGAGCGAGCGCACCAGGGCGTCCACGAGCGCCGAGCCGACCACGACGCCGTCGGCGCCCTTGGCGATCGCCGCCGCGTGCGCGCCGGTCTTCACGCCGAATCCGACCACCACCGGCAGGTCGGTGTGGCGACGGATGCGGGCGACAGCCTCCGAGACCTTGCCGAAATCGGGCGTCGCGGTCCCGGTGATGCCGGTGATCGACACGTAGTAGACGAAGCCCGCCGTGTTCGCGAGGACAACCGGCAGGCGGCGCTCGTCGGTGGTCGGCGTGGCGAGGCGGATGAAGGCGAGGCCCTTGCCGAGGGCCGGCAGGCACAGCTCGGAATCCTCCTCGGGCGGGAGATCCACGACGATCAGCCCGTCGACGCCGGCCGACACCGCGTCATCGAGGAACCGATCGACGCCGTAGGTGTGGATCGGGTTGTAGTAGCCCATCAGCACGATCGGGGTGCTGTCGTTGCCGGCGCGGAAGCGGCGGACGAGGTCGAGGGTTCGGGAGACGGTCTGGCCCGCCTTGAGCGCCCGCAGGCCCGACGCCTGGATCGCCGGACCGTCCGCCATGGGGTCGGTGAACGGCAGGCCGAATTCCAGGATGTCGGCACCCGCGTCCGGCAGGGCCTTGAGGACCTCCAGAGAGGTCTCGGCATCCGGGTCGCCGGCCATCACGTAGGTGACGAGGACGGCCCGGTTCTCCGCGCGGGCGCGGGCGAAGGTGGCGTCGATGCGGCTCGGCATGGTCTGGTGATATTCGCGGTTGCTGGGCCTCCGACGGCCCGGGGTTGCACCCGCGCTACACCAAAGGCATCGGCCCGTGAAGCGGGCGGCGCCCGCAACACGTCGTGGCGGTTGCGGGATGGCGTCGATCCGGGGCATCGGCCGCCGGCGAAACGCGGCCATGCGTGCCGCCCGGTTGCCGCGGCGACGGCGGCGGCCTAGCGGTCCCCCATGCCCGAAATACCTCTGCCGACGCGCCCCCTGGCCGCGCTCCTGTTCGACATGGACGGGACGATCATCAGCTCGATCGCCTCGGCGGAGCGGGTCTGGTCGCGCTGGGCGGAAGCGCACGGCCTCGACGTGGCGTCCTTCCTGCCGACGATCCACGGCGTGCGCTCGGTGGAGACGATCTGGCGGCTGAACCTGCCCGGGGTCGATCCGGAAGCCGAGGCCGACGCGATCACCCGGGCCGAGATGGAGGATGTCGGCGACATCGTCGCGATCCCGGGTGCGCGGGCCTTCCTGGAGGCGCTGCCGCGCGACCGCTGGGCGATCGTGACCTCGGCTCCCCGGGCGTTGGCGGCGCGCCGCCTCGCGGCGGCCGGCATGCCGGTCCCGGCCACGATGGTGGCCGCCGAGGACGTGACGCAGGGCAAGCCCGCGCCAGATTGCTTCCTGATGGCGGCCGACCGCCTCGGCGTGGCGGCGCCGGACTGCCTCGTGTTCGAGGATGCGCCGGCCGGAATCCGTGCGGCCGAAGCCGCGGGTGCGTGCGTGGTGGTGGTCACCGCCACCCATCACGAGGCGATGCGGACCGGCCATCCGGCGATCGCGGATTACAGCCGGCTCCGCATCGCGGCGGCGGCGGACGGATTCCGGGTGACAGCGGGCGCCTGAACGGCGCGTCCCGGCGGCGGCCCCGCTGGCGGCCTGCCTTGCGTCAGCGTATCGCCGACGGCCGCGACCGAACGCGCCCACGGGGCGCCCCGTATCGGGGGTCCGGGCAACGGGAGTCGTCATGGCAACGATCGATCGACGCCGCGTCCTCGGAGCCATCGCCGTCGGAGGCGCCGGAAGTCTCGGCCCAGCCGCCGCCGCCGAGGCAACGCCGGCCACGCTGTTCCCGCTGCCGCAATCCGTCATCCCGGTCCTCGGTGAACCGCAGGTCTTCCCGGTCCGCCGGATCTATTGCATCGGCCGCAACTACGCGGCCCATGCCCGGGAGATGGGCTCCGACCCGTCCCGTGAGCCCCCGTTCTTCTTCCAGAAACCGGCGGACGCCGTGCAGGTGGTCGCCGGCGGGATCGCCGATCATCCCTACCCGTCGCTGACCCAGAACTATCACCACGAGATCGAACTGGTCGCCGTGCTGAAGTCGGGCGGCCGCGATATTCCCGCCGCCCAGGCGCTCGATCACGTCTACGGCTACGCCACCGGCCTCGACATGACGCGCCGGGACCTCCAGCGCGGCATGGGCAACCAGAAGAAGCCCTGGGAGATCGGCAAGAGCTTCGACCTCTCCGCGCCGATCACCCCGATCCTGCCGGTGGCGCGGGTCGGCCATCTGGCGCGCGGGCGCATCCGCCTCGCCGTCAACGGCGCGGTCCGGCAGGAGGCCGACCTGTCGGACATGATCTGGTCGGTGGCCGAGCAGATCGCCGAGCTGTCGCGGGCCTTCGAACTCAAGGCCGGCGACATCGTCTTCTCCGGCACGCCGGAGAATGTCGGGCCGGTGGTCCGCGGGGACGTGCTCGCGGGGACGATCGAGGGCTTGCCGGACCTGTCGATCCGCATCGTGTGAGCCGCCGCGGCGCCGACGCCGGCTTGGCGGGGGGACGGCGCGGCCTTATCCGGTGCGGAACGGCGGGGCCGGGAGCAGCCAGTCGATGATCAAGCCGAACCTCTTCGAGACCGCCGAGGGACGCCGGCTCGTGGAGGCCCGCTCCGATCCGGCGTGGCGCCGTTGGGGGCCGTATCTCAGCGATCGGCAGTGGGGCACCGTCCGGGAGGATTACAGCCCGGGGGGCGACGCCTGGGACTACCTGCCCCACGACCACGCCCGGTCCCGCGCCTATCGCTGGGGCGAGGACGGGATCGGCGGCTTCGGCGACCGGCACCTCAACTGGTGCCTGTCCCTCGCCCTCTGGAACGGACAAGACCCGATCCTGAAGGAGCGCCTGTTCGGCCTGACCAACGAGGAAGGCAATCACGGCGAGGACGTCAAGGAACTCTATTACTACCTGGACGGAGTCCCGACCCACGCCTTCATGCGGATGCTGTACAAGTACCCGCAGGGCGCCTTCCCCTACGCGCGCCTGGTCGAGGAGAATGCGCGGCGCGGCCTCGACGACCCGGAATTCGAGCTCCTCGACACGGGCCTGTTCGACGAGGGCCGCTACTTCGACGTCGCGATCGCCTACGCCAAGGCCGCGCCCGACGACATCCTGATGCGGGTGACCGTCACCAATCGCGGCCCGGACCCCGCCGCCGTGACGCTGCTGCCGCAGCTCTGGGCGCGCAACACGTGGTCGTGGAAGCAGGGGACGCCGAAGCCGGAGCTGACGGTGGGATCCGAGGGCTCGGTCTGGGCGCGCCATCCTGCGATGCCGCCCCTGCGCTTCTTCGCCGAGGGGGCAGCCGAGCTGCTGTTCACCGAGAACGAGACCAACACGCACCGGCTCTTCGGAAGCGGCCCTGCCGAGGGTTTCTACAAGGACGGGATCGACCGGTGCGTGGTCGGCGGCGACCGGTCCGCCGCGAACGCGCTGTCGGGCACCAAGTGCGCCGCCCGCTACGACCTGCATCTCGGCCCCGGCGAGAGCCGGACCCTGCGCCTGCGCCTGCGCCCCGAGACCGCGCCCGGCGAGCCCTTCGCGGAGTTCGACGCCGTCTTCGCCGCCCGCCAGGCGGAGGCCGACGCCTTCTACGGGGCGCTGCAGGCGCCGATTGCCGACCCCGAGATGCGGCTCGTGCAGCGGCAGGCGCTGGCCGGCATGCTCTGGTCGAAGCAGCTCTACCATTACGACGTGCGCGAGTGGCTCGCCGGCGATCCGGCCCAGCCCGCGCCGGCCCCCGGGCGCCGGCACGGTCGCAATGGCGACTGGGCGCACCTGCGGGCCAACGACATCATCTCGATGCCGGATGCCTGGGAATATCCCTGGTTCGCCTCCTGGGATCTGGCCCTCCAGGCGATCGTGTTCGGCCTGATCGATCCCGACTTCGCCAAGAACCAGCTGCTGCTGCTGGTCGACGAGGCCTATACCCATCCGAACGCCGCGCTGCCCGCCTACGAATGGGGCTTCGGGGACGCTAACCCGCCGGTCCACGCCCTCGCCGCCTGGCGGGTGTTCGAACTCGACCGCTCGCTCACCGGCACGCCGGATCACGCCTTCCTCAAGCGGATCTTCAACAAGCTGACCCTGAACTTCACGTGGTGGGTGAACCGCAAGGATTCCGAGGACCGCAACCTGTTCCAGGGCGGGTTCCTCGGCCTGGACAACATCGGCATCTTCGACCGGTCCAAGCCCCTGGGCGACGGCGCCTCACTCACCCAGTCCGACGCCACCGCCTGGATGGCGACCTACGCCCTCAACCTGATGCGGATCGCCATCGAGCTGGCGCTCGGGGATCCGACCTACGAGGACATGGCGGAGAAGTTCTTCGAGCACTTTCTCCTCATCGCAGGCGCCACCGGCGCGGGCGTCTGGGATGAGCCGGACGGCTTCTTCTACGACGTGATCGAGACCCGCGACGGCCAGCGCCTCCCGATCCGAGCTCGGACCATGGTCGGCCTGATCCCGATCCTCGCCGTCGCGGTGATCAACGCATGCGACCTGGACCGGCTGCCCTCGTTGCGCGACCGGATGCAGTTCTTCCTGAAGAACAGACCCGACCTCGCCACCCTGGTTTCGCGCTGGAACGAGCCCGGCGACGGCCAGTCGGCCTTGCTCTCGCTGCTGCGCGGGCACCGGCTGAAGGCGCTGTTGCACCGCGCCCTCGATCCGGACGAGTTCCTCTCGGATTTCGGCCTGCGGGCCGTCTCCCGCGTCTATGCCGACACGCCGTTCTGCTTCGCCTGGGACGGCCGCGACCTGGGCCTCGCCTACGAGCCCGCCGAGTCGCGCTCGCGGCTGTTCGGCGGCAATTCGAACTGGCGGGGGCCGGTCTGGATGCCGGTCAACTACCTGCTCATCGCCGGATTGAACCGCTTCCACGACTATTACGGTCCGGATTTCCGGGTCGAGGCCCCCACGGGCTCGGGCCGGACCTTTTCGCTGCGCGAGATCGCCGATCACCTCTCCCGGCGCCTGATCGGCCTCTCGACCCGCGGTCCGGACGGGCGTCGGCCCGTCTACGGGGACAGCCGGATCGAACAGGAGGATCCGCATTTCCGCGACCTGATCCTGTTCTACGAATACTATCACGGGGACACGGGCCGCGGGGTCGGTGCGTCGCACCAGACCGGCTGGTCGGGGCTCGTGGCCCTCCTGATCCAGGAGGTGGCGACCGCAGCCGCCGAGGCACCGGCCTCGGACTGGCTCTAGCGGTCGCGGCGCCGACTTGGCCGTTACTCGGCCGCCTGCTGCATCCGCAGCCTCTGGTCCTGCCCGATCTGGCGGGAGATCGTCGACCGGCGGGCGCTGTAGACCGCGGAGACCAGCGGGTAATCCACCGGGAGGCTCTACTTGGCCCTGTAGGCCTCGGGCGTGAGACCGCGCATCGTCAGGTGTCGCCGCAGCGCCTTGTAGGGTTTGCCGTCCTCGAAGCTGATCAAGGTATCCGGCCGGATCGAAGCGCGGATCTGCGCCTCGGTCGGGCGCCTCACCAGGGGTTCGACCGGCCGGTCCAAGGCAGTGATCGAGCGATGAACCTCGGAGAGCAGGTCGGGCAGCGTTCCGGCGGGGACGCTGTTCCGCGTGATGTAGGCACTCAGGATCTTTGCGGCGAGTTCGACGCTCGGCGATGTCGTCTGCATGGTCGTCACCTCGATTCTACACGTTTCAGATGTCAGCTCATCGGTTTCGTCGGGTGCTTCGCCGCCGACGGCCGGTCGTTATTCCGATTACAGGTCGACCCGTGCCGGAGGCGGCGGTACCGCGCATTATGCGCCCTGCCGCTGCCGCTACAACCGAGCCGCGCATTTATCGCGTCGATATTTCTACTTAGGATTGAGAATTACGGTCAACGACGAATCAACGGACGCGTCGTTGTTCCGGCTCAAGTGCGGTATTGAGGACTTACCTGCCCGCCGGGCGCCGAGGAGACAGCGAACACATGGAAGCCCTGGTCGTCGGCGCTGGCGTGGTCGGTCTCGCCATCGGGCGGGCGCTCGCGCTGCGTGGGCATGCCGTCATCGTGGCGGAAGCCGAGGAGACCTTCGGAACCGGGGTGTCGGCCCGAAGCTCCGAAGTGATCCATGCGGGCATGTACTATCCGAGCGGCTCCGAACGCGCGCATCACTGCGTCGAAGGCGCAAAGCGCTTATACAACTTTTGCGCGAGTCACGGTGTCCCGCATCGCGCGTGCGGCAAGCTGATCGTCGCGTCGGACGATGCGGAGGCCGAGAAGATCGCGGCGATCCGCCGGCAGGGCGAGGCCAACGGCGTCGCCGGCCTGGAGCTTCTCGACGGGGCCGCCGCCCGGCGCCTGGAGCCGCATCTCGCCTGCACCGTGGCGCTGCATTCGCCGCGCACCGGCATCGTGGACAGCCACGCGCTGATGCTCGCCCTGCTCGGCGCGATCGAGGATCACGGCGGCGCCCTCGCCCTGCGCACTCCGGTCGAGGGCCTTTCGCGGCGGGACGGGCAGTGGCAGGCCGCGTTCGGCGGCGCCGAGCCGGGCACGATGGCCTTCGACGCGGTGATCAACGCCGCGAGCTTCGGTGCCCCGGCCCTGGCGGCCCGCACGGACGGCTATCCGGCCGCGCGCGTCCCGACCCTGCGCCTCGCCCGGGGCAATTACTTCGGCTGCACCGGCAAGCCGGCCTTCTCACGCCTGATCTATCCGGCCCCGCGGATCGACGGCGGCCTCGGCATCCACCTGACCCTCGACCTTGCCGGGCGCACCCGTTTCGGACCCGACGTCGAATGGGTGGACGGCTTCGACTACCGGGTCGATCCGCAGCGCGCCGAGGCCTTCTACGGGGCGATCCGGCGCTACTGGCCGGGCCTGCCCGACGGGGCGCTCTATCCCGATTATGCCGGCCTGCGCCCGAAGCTGACCGGGCCGGGCGAGCCGGCGGCGGACTTTTGGATCGACGGGCCGGCCGAGCACGGCTTGCCGGGGATCGTGCACCTGTTCGGGATCGAGAGCCCGGGGCTGACCTCCAGCCTGTCGCTGGCCGAGGCGGTGGCCGACCGCCTGGACGCCTGAACGGTCAGAAGAGCAGGTGCAGCGCCAGGGGCGCGAGGATCGCGGTCACGAAGGCGTTGAGCCCCATAGCGATGCCCGCGAAGGTCCCCGCCACCTCGCTGACCTGGAAGGCGCGCGCCGTCCCGATACCGTGGGCCGCGAGGCCCGCCGCGAAGCCCCGGGCGCGCATGTCGCGGATCCGCAGGATGTCCATCATCGGCGTCACCAGGATCGCACCGATGATGCCGGTGAGGATCACCAGGATGGCCGTGAGCGTCGGGTCGCCGCCCAGGGCCTCCGCGATGCCCATCGCGACACCCGAGGTCACGGATTTCGGGGCGAGGGAGACGAGGACGGGCTGGGGGATGCCGAGCAGCCGCGCGAGGGCGATGACCACGGCGAGCGTGGTGGCCGAGCCCGCGGCCAGGGCGGCCAGCATGGGCGCCAGCGCGCGCAGGACCGTGGCCCGCCGCTCGTAGAGCGGCATGGCCAGCACTACGGTCGCCGGCCCGAGCAGGAAGTGGACGAACTGCGCGCCCTCGAAATAGGCTGGATAGGGCGTTCCGGTGATCGCCAGGACGGCACCGACCATGGTGACCGTGATGAGCACGGGGTTGGCGATCGGGTGCCGCCCCGTCGCGGCGGCGATCCGGTCCGCCAGGACGTAGGCGGTCAGCGTCACCGTGAGCCAGAGGAGCGGCGTCTTGGCGAGGTAGACCCAGAGCGAGAAGTCGCCGCCCACGCGTCAGGGCTCCCGGCCGGTCCCGCGCCGCTCGACCAGGGCCGCGACGGCGCGGAAGACCAGGACTGTGACGAGCAGCGACAGGGCGGTCGAGACGACCAGCACGAGGGCCAGCTTCGCGCCCTGCGCCCGCAGGAGGTCGAGGCGGCCGACGACGCCGACGCCCGCGGGGACGAAGAGGAGCGACAGGTTCATCAGCAGCCCGCGCGCGGTCGATTCGAGCGTGCCGTCGGTGAGCGGCTTCGGCAGCACGCGCGGCAAGCCGAGGCGGGCGTTGTCGCGCAGCAGCAGGAAGGCGAACATCAGGCCCATGCCGATCACCGGGCCTGGGATCGGCACGCCCGCGCCGCGCGCGAGGGCTTCGCCCAGCAGCTGGGCGAGAAGGATCAGGGCCAGGCTGGCGATCATCGCGGGAGGCCGGGCCTACGCGGCCGCGACGCCCTGCTGGCCGCTCCGCCGGGCGGCCGCGATGGCGGCCTCGTCGAAGCCGAGCAGGCGGCCGAGGCGCTCCACCAGGGCCTCCTCGAATTCGTCGACGTTGCCGTCCGCAGCGGCGACCGACCACGCCATGGTCAGCAGGTCCTGACGCTCCGTCCGGTCGGCCTCGTGCGGGATCATCTCCACGAGGCTCGCCACGTCGCGCACCTCCGCGTCCATGGCGGTGGCGCGCGCGATCAGAGCCCGCGCCGCGTCCGGACCGTCGGCGTAATGGCCCTGCACGAGGCGCGAGAGGCGCTCGCTCTCGGCGGGCGCCAGGATGCCGTCGACGCGGGCGACGTGAACGAGGAGCGCGGTGGCCGCGAGATGCGTCTCGTCCACGGCCTGTTGCGTGCCGACGCCGAGGGCCTCGGCCGCGTAGGCGCGCAGGCGTGCGATCAGGGACATGGCGGCTCCGGGGGGATCGTGCAGTGCAACAGTTCGGTCCCTGGTGTCGCGCCGTCAAGCATGCGACCGCACGTGACGCCCGACCGTGGCCGGCTTGCATCGCCGCCGTGGGGTTCAGCGGCGCGCAGCCGCCTCGGCCCCCGTCACGAGGGGGGCCAGGATCGCCTCGGCAGCCCGGGCCTCCGCCGGGCCTGCCTCCGCGGGCGTGCCGGACCGGAAGGGCGGCGCCGGGGCGTACTCGGCGACGAGCTGCGCGGTGCGGGCGTAATCCGGCCCGCGCAGGCGTGCGGCGAGCGCCAGCCCGAAATCCAGTCCCGCCGAGATGCCGGCCGCGGTGACGCGGTTGCGGTCGAACACGACGCGCTCCGCCGCCGGTTCGGCGCCCAGGAGCGGAAGCACCGTGTCGCGCACGCTCCAGTGCGAGGTGGCGCGGTAGCCGCGCAGCAGGCCCGCAGACCCCAGGATCAGCGACCCGGTGCAGACGCTCGTGACCCAGGCCGACCGGGCGGCACGGTCGCGCAGGAAGTCGAGGAGCGCCGGGTTGCCCATCTGGGCCGGCGTACCGTCGCCCCCGGGGACGAACAGCACGTCCAGATCCGCCGGGCAGGTCGCGAAGGTGTGGGTCGCCACCAGGGCGAGGCCGGTATCGCTCGTCACCGGGCCGGCCGCCTCGCCGACGAGATGGAGGCTGCCCGGGGCCAATCCGGCCAGCAGCGTCTGCGGCCCGACGAGATCCAGGGCCGTCAGGCCCGGATAGAGCAGCATGGCGATCCGGACGGGCCGGTCGGCCGGGACCGGACCCGGCCCATCCGCCGCGACGGCGGCCGCAGCGGGACGGGTTGGCCAGAGCAGGGCAGCAGCGAGCGCAGCGGCAACGACGTCGCGGCGGCGAGCCTCCGGGGCGATCACGGACGGGTCACAGGGGCCAGGCCGCGTCGCGGTAGGCGCTGTCCCAGAACAGCCATTCGAGGCGCGTGGCCTGCGCGAAGGCGTGGTGCATGCGGGCGCGCTCGGCGGCCGCCACGTCCCGGGCCGCCCGATCGGTGGCGGCGATCATCGCCGCCACCGCCTCGGCGAAATCCGCACCCGCATAGGTGTCGATCCAGGCCCGGTACGGGTTATCCGTTGCGGCGCGGGCGAAGATGTCGTCGCCCACCGCCTTGTAGATCCAGAAGCAGGGCAACAGGGCCGCGCACAGCACCGGGAAGGTCTCGGCATAGGCCGTGGCCACGAGGTAGCTGACATAGTGGTCGCAGGCCGGCGTCAGCGGCGTGGCCGCGAAGGTCTCCGCATCGATGCCGTAGTCGCGGAAGAAGCCGCCATGGAGCGCGCGCTCGACGACGATCGCCTCCTGCGCCGCGCGGGAGAAGTGCACGATCGCGTCCGGATCCGGCGCCTTCGCGGCGGCGAGGCTCAGCGCCCGGCCGAAGCCGATCAGGTAATGCGCGTCCTGCACGATGTAGTGCCGGAAGCGGTCCTGCGGCAACGTGCCGGCGGCAAGCTCGGCGTTGAACGGCATCGACCGGATGGTCTCGTAGGCGCCGGCGTTGCGCGTCCAGGCCTCCCGGGAGAAGGAATCCGGCCCCTTGCGCGTGTCAGCGGTCTCGGGCGGCGCCATGCCCTAACCCTGCCGCTGGGCGTGCGTGACGGCGACGTGGATCAGCTCGGCGAGGGTGCGCACGCCGAGCTTCTGACGCATCTGCGAGCACGCGTTGGTCACGGTCTTGTAGCTCACCGACAGGTCGGCCGCGATGGCGCCGTAAGACCGCCCCTGGGCGAGGCGCGCCAGGATCTGCTGCTCGCGCGGGGTGAGCTGCGATTCCGGCGTGCGCCGGGCGTCGGCGCGCAGCATCGCCACCTCGGTGGCCAGCCGCCGATCGAGATAGACCTCGCCGACGCGGACCTTGGCGAAGGCCTCGAACAGCTCGGCCGAGGCGTGATCCTTGAGGACGTAGCCGAGCGCGCCGGCCTCGAGGGCGCGGGCGACGATGACCGGATCGTTGTGCATGCTGAAGACCAGGATGCGCGTCTCGGGAGCGACTGCCCGGATCCGGCGGATCAGGCCGAGCCCGGCCATGCCGCTGCCCTGGAAGGTCAGGTCGCAGATCACCACCGGCGGCCGGAGCCGGTGGAAGATGCGGTAGCCGCCGACTACGGTGGTCGCTTCGGCGATGGTTTCGACGCCGGAATCCTCAAGGACGCGTCGACAGCCCTGCAGGACGATCGGGTGATCGTCGATCACGAGAACCGGCAGGCGCGTGGCGGCGGCGTCGATCTGGGATGCGATGGCGTTCATGCGCTCGGCGCGGTGCTGGTCTCTTCGCCCCGGCCAGGCGGAACGGGGATCGTGATCCGGACGATCGCCCCGGGGCCGGCATTGTCAAGGGTGAAGGTGCCGCCGAGGGCCTCGACGCGCTCACGCATCCCCGACAGACCGAGCCCCGTGCCGTGCTCCGGTGGAATCCCGGTCCCGTTGTCGCGGATGGTGAGGTCGAGCCGGCCGCCGGTCTCGGTCGCCTCGGCCTCCACCCGCGTCGCGGCGCCGTGCCGCACGGCGTTGGTGGCGCTTTCCTGCACGCAGCGGAAGACCGTGAGGTCGACGAGGTCACCGTAGCCCCGGGCCAGCCCGTCGAACCGGCCCACGAGCGTCAGGCCGGGATGGCGCTGCCTGAAACCGCGCAGGAGCAGGTCGAGGCAGGTCGCCAGCGGCGCCTGTCCCAGGCCGTGTGGCCGCAGGCGGTTGAGGAGTTCGCGGTTGACGGTCTGGACCTGACCGACGATGGCGCTGATCTCGGCCGCCCGGGCGGCGAGCTTCTCCCGGCTGGGCTCGGCGGTTCCGGACGCGATACGGCCAATCGAAGCGGCGTTCGCCTCCAGCGCGAAGAGGCAGGGACCGAACTCGTCGTGCAGTTCCAGCGCTGTGCGCCGGCGCTCGTCGTCCTGGGCGGTCAGCAACTGGCGATTGAGCCGGCCGTTGGCGGAGCGGACTTCGCTCAGGGCCTCGGCGACCTTGTTGAAGCGCTCGGCGATCACCGCCAGCTCCCGGGCGCCGGGCGGCTCCAGGCGGGCGGTGTAGTCGTGGTGCTCCAGCTGGGTCAGGCCGGCGCCGAGCCGCCGCAGCGGCGCGAGGATGCGGCCCAGCGCGATGTAGAGGGCGATCAGCATCGCGGCGTTGATCGCCAGCGTGGTCAGCGAGAGCGCGCGGGCATAGCCCCAGATCTCGTCGATCTCGTCCATCGGCTGGGTGGTGATCTGGGCGGTGCCCAGGCGCTTCCCCTCGACCGCGATCGGCAGCGCGTGGCGCTCGATGGGCGGCATGATCAGCTCGGCGAACCAACGCGGGGCTTCCCGGTCGGCGCGCGCCGGCGGCAGCGGCTGGCCGATCTGTTCGCCGTCCGCGTCGAGGACCGCCACCCGAACGTGCCGCAGCACCCTGAAGCGCAGGTCCAGGGTCTGGAGCAGCGAGTCCGGCGCGGCGGTGTCGGAGAGGCGGATCGTGTCGGCCACCAGCGATTCGACGGTGGCCAGGGAGGCGCGCGTCTCGACCCGCACCGCCGAGCGGGCGTTCAACACGATCACCGCGCAGGAGATCAGGGCCGCGAAGGCGTCGATGAGGAGGACAACCGCGACGAGCCGCGCGCGCGTGGACCAAGCCGACCAGGGCCAGCGGTTGGCACGCAGGCCGGGCGGCGGCGGGGTCGCCGCAGATCTCGGGGGCAGGTTCGGGCGTGTATCCACGCCGAGACGCATAGCGACCACGTCGGCGAAGTCCATGCCGACCGTGGCCGGCGACGCCGCGGACGCGTTGACCCGGCCGGTGCGCCGAACACCGATTCTTAAGCGCCGAGGCGTAATCTTGTGGATAGCCAAGCCAGGACTGGCTGGGCAAGCAATCCGGACCGACATCATTGCGCCGTATTGCAGCTTCTCTATCGCCGACAGAGTCGAACCACCTCCACCTACCTGGGGGATGGCGGCCGGTCATGGGGAGCCCGGTCGCGCGCGGCGTGCATCGTGTCAGAGACCCCGGCCTATGAATGATCTCAATCTCGACCCGTCCGAGACGCGGACCCAGCGGATGCCGACAGGCCGCTCCGGGCCGGCACTGAACCTTCGGGTCGTCCTGTTCAGTCTCGCTGGCGCGAGCGCGCTGGCGGGCTTCGGCGTCGCGGCCTCGACGGTGATGGCCGGTCTCGCCGCGCCGTCACCCGTCAAGTTCGTCGCGTCCGGCCGAGCCGGAGATTGGCCCGAGCTGAAGGACGGGCTTCCCGTGATCAAGGGCTCCGTCCAGGCGGCGCCCGCACTGGTGCAGGCCGCCAAGCCCGAGACGCCGGCCCTGCGGATGGCGTCCCTGCCGGAGGCCTTCGCACCCGTCACGCCCGCACCGAAGGCGCCCGCCGCCCCGCCGCCGGCGGCGTCGAAGCCCGTAACGGGCGCCGCGGCCCCTGTGCCCCCGACGCAGCGCATCCCAGTCCCGACCCCCGTCGCGCCGATGACGGCCACGCGGGAAGTCGCGCCCCTGGGGCCGACCCGCACGGCGACGCTGCAGCCCCCCCGGCCCGCCGAGACGGTCCGGGCTCGCGAACTGGTCGAGCCGGCCGTGCCGAACGCGGCTCCGGTTGCCGAGCGGGCCGAGCGGCCCGAGGCGGTCGAGCGCGCCCCAAAGATCGAGAAGGCCGAAAAGGCCGAGCGCGCACAGAAGTCCGACCGGGCCGAGAAGCCGGCGCCCAAGCCGGTCGCCGCGCGCAAGGCGCCCGCGACGGCGAGACCGGCCGACAAAGCCAAGGGCGCCGCCCCCGCCACCCTCGCCCAGGCTGAGCCCGCCGAGGCGGAGGAGACCGAGGTGTTGGGTATAAAGCTGCCGTCCCTGGCGCCGGCCGGGCGGAAGCTGAAGGAAAGCGTCGACGCCCTCGGCGACGCCGTCAAGAACGTGTTCTGATCCGTCGCTCCGGGCGCGGCGCCGGCTGAACCGGCCGCTGGCCCGCGCGGACGACAGTCGCCGCGCTGCGGACCGCTTCCCGAAAAGGCCCCCGCCCTACGGGCGGAGGCTGGGTTCAGGCCCGGCCGGAACTGCGTCCGGGCTTGTGGTCGCCCTTCGGCCCGGGCCGTTCCACCTTGCGCTGATGCTTGCCGGCGCGCGGGCTAGCGAACCCCTTCGGACCACTCGGCCGATCATTGCGCTCGGCCGGTCCGCCGTCGCCCGCGAGGGCCTCGACCTGGATCTCCGGCGAGCCGTTTCGGGCGAAGGCCTCCGCGAAGCGAGCCGCCGCGTTGCCGCGGATCTCGAACTTGGTCTCGCGGTCGAAGATCCGGATGGCACCGATCTCCTGGCGCCCAATCCCGCCCCGGCGCGTCAGCATCGGCAGAAGGCGACGGGGATCGGCATTGTCCCGGCGGCCGAGATTGAGCCTGAACCAGACCGCCGGCCCCATCGCGGCGATCCGCTCCGGATCCATCGGGTCGTAGGGCGGCCGCTCGCCCCGCGGCGCACGACCTTCACCGGGATCGCTGACCTCCTCGGGCGCCGGCAGGCGGGTGCGGTAGACGCGGGCCAGCAGGGCGGCCAGTTCCGCCGGGCTCTTGCTCGCCAGCAGCGTGTCGGCGAGGGCGACGTCCTCCTCGGCCGGCGGCTCGGCGAAGAGGGGGTCGGAGAGCATGCGCTCGCCGTCGAGGCGCCGGATCTCGTCGGCCGAGGGCGGTCCCGACCATTCGGGGCTGACCTTGGCGATGGCGAACATCTGCTCGGCCCGCCGCCGCCGGGAATTCGGGATCAGGAGCACCGAGGTGCCCTTGCGACCGGCGCGGCCGGTGCGGCCGCTGCGGTGCTGCAGCACCTCGGCGTCGTGCGGCAGATCCGCGTGGATGACGAGGCTCAGCGACGGCAGGTCGATCCCGCGGGCGGCCACGTCGGTGGCAACGCAGACCCGGGCGCGGCCGTCGCGCAGGGCCTGGAGAGCGGCGTTGCGCTCACCCTGACCCAGTTCGCCCGAGAGCGCGACCACGGAGAAGCCCCGCTCGGTCAGGCTGGCCTGAAGGTGGCGGACGGCGTTGCGGGTGTTGCAGAAGACCATCGCGGTCGTGGCATCCGCCTCGCGCAAGAGGTTGAGCACGACGTGCTCGGTCTCCCGCGGCATGATCCGCACCGCCCGGTAGGCGATGTCGGCGTGCCCCTTGGTCTCGCTCTTGATGGCCAGGCGGAGGGCGCCGCGCTGATACCGCTCGGCCAGCGTCTCGATCGCCTTCGGCAGGGTGGCGGAGAACAGATAGGTGGCCCGCTCCGACGGCGTCGCCGAGAGGATGAATTCGATATCCTCCCGGAAGCCGAGATCGAGCATCTCGTCGGCCTCGTCGAGGATCACGGCCCGCAGGGCGGTCGGGTCGAGATTGCGGCGCTCGAGATGGTCGCGCAGGCGACCCGGCGTGCCCACGACGATGTGGGTGCCCTCGGCGAGCATCCGGCTCTCCCGGCGCGGATCCATGCCGCCGACGCAGGCGGCGACGCGGCCGCCAGCGGGACCATAGAGCCAGGACAGCTCGCGCTGCACCTGCAGGGCGAGTTCCCGGGTCGGGGCGATCACGAGGGCGAGGGGGGCCGCCGGGGGCGGCAACATCTCCGACTCGCCCATGAGGATGCTCGCCATGGCAAGACCGTAGGCCACGGTCTTGCCGGAGCCGGTCTGCGCGGAGACGAGGAGGTCGCGGGAACCGGCGGCCGCTTCCAGCACGGCGGCCTGGACCGGGGTCGGATCGGCGTAGCCGCGGTCGGCTAGAGCCCGCGCGAGGGGGGCGGGCAGGGTCGGGAAAGGCAAGTTTCGGGAACTCTCAACGGCCGCGCCGCGCCCGGCAGCGCGCCATCGCGCAGCATAGGAATCAGGCGCCGGACTTTATTCGGGTGGCGGCACGGTAACGCCTCGCGGGCCGACTGACCACTCCCGCCGCAGCATGGGGCGGTTGCGCCCGCTCAATCGGTGCGGTCATCACTGGCACCGGCCGACGCCTGTCCTATGAAACGGTCAAGTCTCGGATACGGCATCATCGATGCGGGTCGACCAAGGAACACCACCGACATGACGGCAGCCCTTCGGGTGGCGGCAGCCTGGGCGACGGTTCTGGCCTTTGCGTGGTTCGGCAAGGCCTGGCTCGGCGACCTGTCGCAGCCTCTCTTCGCCAGCGGGTTATTCGCGTGGCTGCTCGCCGTCATCGTCTGGGCAGCCTTCGGCGTGGTGCACGAGGCGGAGGAACTGGCTCACCGCCTCGGCGAACCCCTGGGCACCCTGGTCCTGACGCTGGCGATCGTCATCATCGAGGTGGCGCTGATCTCCGCCGTCATGCTGTCGGCAAAGGACGCGCCGACCCTCGGCCGCGACACGATGTTCGCGGTCCTGATGATCGTGCTGAACGGCGTCGTGGGCCTCGGGCTCCTCGTCGGCGGCCTGCGCCACCATCAGCAACGCTACAACCTGCAGGGCGCCTCGGCCTTCCTGTCGGTGATCATCCCGCTCACCACCATCGCGCTGATCATCCCGAACTTCACGAGCTCCACCAGCGACGGCACCCTGACGACTTTTCAGGCGGTGACATTCTCGGCCTTCACGCTGGCGCTCTACGGCGTGTTCCTGCTGATCCAGACCGGCCGGCACAGCGAGTTCTTCATCGACGCGGAGGCCCGGGAGACGGGCGAGCCCGCGACCGATCGGGCTCCGGCCTCGCGCGGCAGCGTCGCCAAGCATATCGGCCTTCTGCTCGCCAACGTCCTGCCGATCGTGATCCTGGCCAAGAGCCTCGCGGCGATCCTCGACCACGGCATCGCCGCGCTCGGCGCCCCGTCGGCGCTCGGCGGCGTGCTGATCGCCGCCATCGTGTTCACCCCGGAGGGCATCTCGGCGCTGAGGGCGGTGGCGCGCAACGAACTCCAGCGGGCGATCAACCTGTGCCTCGGCGCGGCCACCTCGACGGTCGGCCTCACCGTGCCGGCGGTCCTGACCATCGGGCTGCTGACCGGCCAGACCGTGGTGCTCGGCCTCAAGCCCACCGAGATGGCCCTGCTCGCCGTGACGCTCATCCTCAGCGCGCAGACCTTCTCGGGCTCGCGCACCACAGTGCTGGAGGGCGCGGTGCACCTCGTGCTGTTCTTCGTCTACCTCGTGCTGATCTTCAGCCCCTGACGCACGGCGCTCAGGCGCCGAAGCGCTCGGTGCGGATCAGGCCCGGGGCGACGCCTTCCGCCAGGATCAGGTCGGAGGCCGCGGCCACGAACCGGTTCGAGCCGCAGAGGAACACCTTCCCGGGCGCTCCGAGCCGCGCCAGGGCGTCGGCGACGAGGGTGGCGTCGATGCGCTTGCCTCCAGGCTCCCGGGTGGTCGCCAGATGCAGGGAGAAGTTGGAATCAGCTTGCGCGAACCTCTCCAGCTCGGCCAGCGCGATCGCCTCCGCGCGGCTGCGGACGGAGTAGATCAGGGCCGCCGGGATCGCGCGCCAGCCCTGCGCCCGCCGCCGCAGCATCGCCAGCAGCGGCACGACGCCGGACCCGCCGCCGCCGAGCAGCAACGGCCCGCCATCGGGACCGTCCCAGGAAAATGAGCCTCCGATCGGCCCGCGCAGCTCGACCCGGTCGCCGACCTCGGCGACGTGCGAGAACCAGCCGGAGACCTCGCCGTCCGGCAGCGTCTCGATCATCAGCTCGAGGGTGCCGCTGCCGTCCTGCGCCGAGGCGACGGAATAGCTGCGCTGGGCTTGGTAGCCATCCTCGGCGGTGAGGCGGACATCGACGTGCTGCCCGGCCCGATAGGCCTCCGCGAGGCTGCAGCGCAGCCGGACGCTCTTCACATGGGGCGTGACCGGCGCGATCGCGGTGATCTCCGCCTGATGCCAGCGGAAGACGATGGGCTCAATCACCGATGTAGCGCTGCTCACGCCAGGGATCCCCGTACATGTGGTAGCCGCGCAGCTCCCAGAAGCCGGCGGTATCGGTCTGGGTGAAGCGGAGGCCCTTCACCCATTTGGCGCTCTTCCAGAAATAGAGGTGCGGCACGAACAGCCGAGCCGGGCCGCCGTGATCCGGGTGGATCGGCTGGCCCTCGTAGCGCGTCGCCACCAGGGCGCGACCGCCCACGAGGTCTGCCACCGGCACGTTGGTGGTGTAGTCGTCGTGGGATTCCGCCAACAGGAAGCCGGTCGGCGCCGTGATCCCGGCATCCGCCAGCAGGTCGTCGAAGCTGACGCCCTCCCAGGTCGTGTCGAACTTCGACCACTTGGTGACGCAGTGGATGTCCCCGTGCCACGTCGTCCGCGGCAGCGCCTCGAACGCCTCCCAGCTCCACGCCTTGATCGGCCGGGATCCCTCGCGCAGCGTGAACCGCCACGCGGCGAGGTCGACGGCCGGGTTGGGGCCGATCTGCAGGATCGGAAAATCGTCGGTCAGATATTGGCCCGGCGGCAGGCGCGCACCGGTCTCGGGCGGCTGCCTGCGCCCGACGAAGCCCCGTGTCACCATTCCGGCCTCCGATCCACGCTTCCGGCCCGGTTTGGTGCGGCGGAACACCTCACGTCAAGCCGCCACGTGCGGCCGAACAAACGCCCCAAAGCTCGGGTGTGCTAGCTGGACTGTGCCGGTCCCCGGCACGAATCACCTGCTTTCAGGGGGAAGTCATGAAGTACCTTCTCGCGACGAGCCTTGTCGTCGGGAGCCTCGCCACCCTCGCGCCGGCCGCGCAGGCGCGCGACGGGATCGGCGCCGGCGGCGCGGCCGCGCTCGGCGTTCTCGGCGGCCTCGCGGTCGGCGGCGCCATCGCGTCGTCTAACAACGGCTACTACCCGGGCCGTCCGGTCTACCGCGCCCCGCCGCCGGTCTACGTCGAGGAGGATTACGGCCCGGTCTGCCATTTCGAGCGCCGCCGGACCGTCGATCCCTACGGCGACGTCTACGTCCGCCGCGTCCGCGTCTGCGAGTAGGCGGCCTCCGGGGTCGCCTCGGCGGCGAGGGCCGGTTTCAGGCGCTCGGCGCAGGCGATCCCGCCGAGCACCAGAGCCAGGGCGACCGCTTCCGTCGCCCCGAACGGCTCGCCGACCAACAGGACGGCGAGGATCGCGCCGAAGATCGGCACGAGGTTGACGAACAGGCCGGCGCGGTTCGGGCCGATCAGCTCGACGCCACGCATGAAGAAGAGCTGCGCCAGCAGCGACGGGCCGAGGCCGACGAACGCCACCATCACCCACCCCTCGCGGTTGGGCCAGACCGCGTGGCCCGTCGCCCATTCGACGGCCAGCGGCGGCAGGGAGGTGACGAGGGCCGCCAGAGCCATGGCGGAGAAGAACGTCAGCGCCGGCACCTTGGGGCGTGTCGGCAGGAAGATGGTGTAGCCGGCGTAGAGCAGGCAGGCCCCGAAGACGAGGACGTCGCCGCGGTTGAAGGCGAGGTTCGTCAGGACCGACAGATCGCCGTGCGTGGCGGCCAGGCCCGCGCCGACCAGCGTCAGAGCCACGCCCAGCATCTGGCCCGGCGTGACCGGCACCCGATAGGCGAGGCGGTTCAGAACGATCACCAGCACGGGGATCGCGCCCTGGAACAGGGCGAGGTTGATCGCACCCGTATGGACGCCGGCCGCATAGAACAGGCAGTTGAAGGCCGTGTAGCCGAGGCCGCCCATCAGCAGGATGCGCAGCCGGTGCGGCCGCAGCTGCGGCCAGGCGGCAACGAGGCGGCGGCCGGCAAACGGGATGAGAACCCCGCAGGCGACGGCCCAGCGCAGGGTCGTGATCACCTGGGGCGAGACGTGGCCCGGCGCCCAGCGACTGGTTACGGCGTTTCCGGCCCAGAGCAAGGCCGTGAGGGTGAGCAGCAGATAGGCTGACGCGGCCGCGGGAGCCCGGGCCGCGTGCCCGGTCCTCAACGGCGGCGGAACTGGCCGCCCCGCACGGGCGGACGCGGTCCGGAGGAGCGCTCGTCCTTGTGGCGGAACACCAGACGCCCCTTCTCCAGGTCGTAGGGCGACATCTCGACCGTCACCCGGTCACCCGCCAGCGTCTTGATGCGGTTCTTCTTCATCTTGCCGGCCGTGTAGGCCACGATCTCGTGGCCCTGGTCGAGCTGCACGCGGTAGCGCGCATCCGGCAGGATCTCGATCACGAGACCGTCGAACTGCATCAATTCTTCTTTCGCCATGCACCTTCTCCAGTCGGACCGTCCGGCAGCAGGCGTTCCGGCAATGCGTGTTCGGCTGTCATCGAGCTCGGGAAACGCCGCAGGGCGCGGATCCGATCCGACGGATCGCCCGCGCCAGCTCAGCAGCACAGCCCGCATGTAGTCGCCCGGGGAACCGGCGGCAAGTCACGGCGGCTGAACCAGTTCCGTCATCGACATGAATCGCCGCCGGTCAAGGCTCCGCATCATTGCCGGCATAGTCGAGGCGCCCATCCGGTGTCCGGCGCCAGATCCGCAGGGCGATCGGCGTTCCGGACCGGTCGCCCCGGGCATCGAAGCCGACCGGGCCGAGAAGCGTCCGGATCTTGCCGGCCCGTAGGGCCTCGGCCACCCGTCGGCCGTCGGCGATCCGGCCGGTCTTCGGGTCGGCCGCGCGGGCGTGCTCGACGGCCTGCGCCAGCAGCTCGACGGCCGCGTAGGCTCCCGCTGCAACGCTCTCCGCCTCCGGGCCGCGCGGCGTCGACCGGCCAGCGCGCGGTTCGGGCAGGCGCGGCGGGTCGGGGACCAGCGTCATCACGGTCCCCTCCCCGTCCCCGACCGCCGCGGCGGCGAAGCCCGGATCCAGGATGCCGTCGCTCGCCACCAGCGTCCCGCCGAGCCCGGCGTCCCGCATCGCGCGGAGGAGCGCGGCCGCCTCGAGCGCGAGGCCGCCGAAATACACAACCTCGATCCGCGCCGCCTTCAGCCGGGCGACGACGTCCGCGGGATCGCGGCTGCCCCGGGCGAAGCTGTCGAACAGCACCTCCGGCGTGCCCGCCTCCTTCAGCCGCGTCGCCACCGCGTCGGCGAGACCGCGGCCGAAGGTCGAGCGGTCGTTGACGATGCCGACGCGGCGCCCGGCGAAGGTCCGCGCGAGATAGGCTCCGGCCGCCCGCCCCTGCTGCGCGTCGCTCGCGCCCAGCCGGAACAGGTTCCACAGGCCGCGGCCGGTGAGCGGCGTGTAGGTCGCGCCGGGCGCCACCATCACGGCCCCGGCCTCCTCGTAGGCCGGGGCCGCGGCGGCGACCGCGCCGGATTCGAGAGGCCCGACCACGAGGCGCACCCCGTCGGCGGTGAATTTGCGCGCGACGGCAACGGCCTGCCGTCCCTCGCCGCCATCGTCGGCGGGGATCAGCACCCAGCGCGGGCGCCCTCCGGCGGCCCGGTTCAGATCGGCCACCGCCTGCTCGGCGCCCTGGCGGAGCCCCTGGCCGAAGGCCGCGTCCGGCCCCGTCAGCGGAGCCGACAGGCCGATCCGGACCGGCGCCTGCGCGGCGGCCGGGGTGGCGGCCAGGAGGCCGGCGAGGATCGGGGCGAGGCGACGCATCATGGCGGCACTCTATGGCCGATGGGCCGCCCTTCGGAAGAGCGGCGCAGGAGGCGAGGAAGGATCGTTGAGCGGATTGCGATGCTGATGCGCGCCGAAGCGCTGGCGGGCCGGCGCGATGTGCGGAATAAGGGGCTCCGGCCCGGCCCGTTGCCGGGCATGACGGGGCGCCCACGCGCGTCGCCGCCGAAGACCCTCTGGGACGATTGACGATCATGACCTCGCTGTTCGCCGGCATCCAGGACGCGCCGCTCGATCCGATCATGCGCCTGTTCGAGGCCTTCAACGCCGATCCGAGCCCGAAGAAGCTCAACCTCGTGGTCGGCGTGTACACGGATGCCGACGGCAAGGTGCCGCGCCTGCGCGCCGTGCAGACCGCCGAGAAGCGCTGGATCGAGAAGGGCCTGCCCAAGACCTACCGGCCGATCGAGGGCACGAAGCCGTTCCGCGACGCGGTCCAGGAACTGCTGTTCGGGAAGGGCGCCCCGATCCTGTCGCAGAACCGGGTCGCGACGCTCCAGAGCATCGGCGGCACCGGCGCCCTGAAGACCGGCGCGGACGTGCTCGCCAAGCTCTATCCGAACGCCAAGGTCGCGGTGAGCAATCCGAGCTGGGAGAACCACAAGGCGCTGTTCAGCCAAGCCGGCTTCACGGTCGTCGACTATCCCTATTTCTCGGCCGAGACCGGCAGCGCCGACTATTCGGCCATGAAGGCCTATCTCCAGGATCTGCCGAAGGGCTCGATCGTGGTGCTGCACGCCTGCTGCCACAACCCGACCGGCGCGGATCTCACCCTCGACGAGTGGCGCGACCTCGTGCCCCTGATGGCCGAGCGCGGCCTGATCCCGTTCCTCGACATCGCCTATCAGGGCTTCGGCAACGGCCTCGACGCCGATGCCGAGCCGGTGCGCCTGTTCGCCGAATCCGGCCAGGAATTCCTGGTCGCCTCGTCGTTCTCGAAGTCGTTCTCCCTCTATGGCGAGCGCGTCGGCGCGCTCACCATCGTGGCCGAGAACCCCGCCGCGAAGGCCAAGGTGGAGGCCTTCGCGAAGCGTCTCGTCCGCGCGAGCTACTCGAACCCCCATACCCATGGCGCCGCCATCGTCGAGATCGTGCTGACCGATCCGGAGCTGCGCGCCGACTGGGAGCGGGAACTCGGCGAGATGCGCGACCGGATCCGCGCCATGCGCGAGCGGATGGCCGACAGCCTGCAGCAGCGCCACCCGGAGCGGGGCTTCGACGCGATCAAGGTGCAGAAGGGCATGTTCTCCTACACGGGCCTCAGCCCCGCGGAGGCCACCCGCCTGCGCGAGGAGCACGAGGTCTACGCCCTGGAGACCGGCCGCATCTGCGTGGCCGCGGTCAATACCCACAACATCGACCACGTCATCGACGCGATCGACGCGGTGGTGAAAGGCTGAGGCCGTGGCGGCCCTCAAGCGCGTCTGCCGGTTCAACGTCTGGATCAACCCGATCTTCGACGCGCGCTTGAGGGCCGAGCCCGACATCGGCCTGCAGGTCGGCGACCTGCAGGGGCCCGAGGGCACGCTCCAGGCGATGCTCGAGCAGGCTCACGTCTTCCACGTCTCCCCGGCGCGGGACGAGCTGCCGCGTCGCTGGCATGTCACGGACGACCTGCTCGCGTCCTGCCCGAACCTGCTGGCCGTCTCGTCGGGCGGCGCGGGCTTCGACACGATCGACGCCGCCGCCTGCACGCGGGCGGGCGTCGCGGTCGTCAACCAGGTGGGCGGCAATGCCCGCTCGGTGGCGGAACTCGCGATCGGCCTGATGCTCGCCGTCTCGCGCAAGATCTGCGTCTCGGACCGGCTGCTCCGGACCGCCCGCGGCTTCCCGCGGGAGTCGCTGATGGGCCACGAGATCGGCGGCTCGACCCTCGGCCTCGTGGGGATCGGCCATACCGGCCGGGCGGTCGCCAAGCTCGCACGGGGCTTCGACATGCGGGTCCTGGCCTACGATCCCCTGCTCTCGGCCGACGAGATCCGGGCGCGCGGCGCGGAGCCGGTGGGCCGGGCGCAGCTCCTCGCCGGGTCCGACATCGTCTCCCTGCACTGCCCCCTCGACGACACGACGCGCGGCAGCTTCGACGCGCAGGCCTTCGCGGCGATGAAGCGGGGCGCGCTGTTCATCACCACCGCCCGGGGCGGCGTCCACGACGAGGCGGCACTCGCCGAGGCGCTGGCATCGGGGCATCTCGCGGGAGCGGGCCTCGACGTCTGGTCGCCGGAACCGCCGCCCCTCGACTCCGCCCTGCTGAAGCTCGACACCGTGGTGGCGACCTACCACACCGCCGGCGTCACCCACGAGGCGCGCCGGAACGTCGCGTCCTGGGGGGCCGAGCAGGTGATCGGACTGCTCAAGGGCGAGCGGCCGCCGCGCCTCGTCAATCCGGAAGTCTGGCCCGCCGTGCTGGAGCGCCGGGCGCAGCTGTTCGGTTGAGCTTCGCGACGCTGCCGTCCACACGCCTCCAGCGATCGGCCCGGATCGCCTCATCCTGAGGTGCTGCTCAGCAGTCCCGGAGGCATTCAGATACCGCTGCGATCCCAGGAGACCTCGGTCGCGGCGGCCGCCGCGCGTCCGCGCTCCGGGATGAGGTCGCGGGCGGGACCAGTCGGGTCGAATGACCCTGCGCGTTTCACCGCGCGGGCGGTTCGCGGCGCGAATAGTCGATCGCGGTGAACCCGCCGCCTTGATGGCGCTCCACCACCGGGTTGCCGCTTGTCTTACCCTCCAGGGCCGGTGCGTAGGCATCGGCGCTGTCCTGCGGTGCCCAGCCGATCACGGCCCGCCCGTCCTGCCGCCACCACGTCATGCGGCTGTTGTTCGAGGCGCCCCAGATCACCACCGAGCCCTTCGGCCCAAGGGTCGGCGCCAGGGTGGCGCGGGTGATCAGCCGGGTCAGGTCGGCGTAGGACAGCCACGTGGCCAGCATCCGCGCGTCGGTGGGCTCCGGGAAGCAGGAGCCGATGCGCAGGAAGACGCTCTCGACCCCGTGCTTGTCGCGGTAGAGTCCGCCCATCAGCTCGCCGTAGGCCTTGGACAGGCCGTAATAGCCGTCCGGCGCCAGGGCGCAGTCGTCGTCCAGCACCTCGGACCGTTCGTGGAACCCGATGGCGTGGTTCGAGGAGGCGAAGACCATCCGCGCCCCTTCGCGGCGGGCCGCCTCGTAGGCGTGGTAGAGGCCGCGGATGTTGGGGCCGATCACCGTCTCGAACGGATGCTCCACCGAGATCCCGCCGAAATGGAGGATCGTGCCGCAGCCCTCCGCCAGCCGCAGGATCGCCGGCCCGTCCTCCAGGTCGGCGGCCTGGAAGCGTGCGCCCTCGGGCAGCGGGTCTGGGAAGGGCACGCGGTCGGTGAGCCGGAGCGTCCAGCCCTGCGCGGCGAGCGCCCGGCTCAGGATGCGCCCAAGGGCGCCGGAGGCGCCGGTCAGGAGGACGGGTTTCTGCGGGACGGTCTCGGCGCTCATGGGTGCTGCTCCTGGGTCAGATGGCCTTGGCCGCGGCCAGGGGGCCGGCCTGCGCCGGGGTACGCGGCCGCCGGACGAAGATCGCCATGGCGACGACGCCGGCCGCCGCGATCAGCGCGGCGATCACGAAGGCGCTGGCGTAGCCTCCGAGATACTGCACCGCCAAGCCCGTGGCGGTCGGCCCGATGATCCCCGAGATGTTGCTCAGGAGGTGGATGAAGCCGCTGACCCCGCCGACCCGTGCCTCGGGCACCAGTTCGTGGATCGTCGCCCAGCAGGATTGCACGGAACTCGTCAGCATCAGCACAGCGAGCGCGATGAGCGACACCGCCATGGCGGTGCTGGTCGCGGCGTTGACCGCGATCAGGGCGACGCCCGCGATGGCGAGGGGCACGATCGTGGTGATCTTCCGGGCGGCCAGCTTGTCGCCCATGCGCGTGTAGACGAAATCGGCCACCACGCCCCCGCCGACATAGCCGACGAAGCCGCAGGCCCAGGGGATCGAGGCGACCAGCGCCATCTCCTTCACCGGCATGTGCAGGGCGTCGGTGAGGTAGCTCGGGAGCCACGAGAGGAAAATGTAGAGCGTGTAGTTCACCGCGAACATGCCGAGGCCGAGCGACAGGGTGCTCGGAAGGACCAGGTATTCCTTCAGGGAGCGGGCATGGTCCGAGGGCGCGAGGTGCGTGACAGCCCGGCTGCGCTCTACGAGGGCGATCTCCTCCGGGTCGACCCGGGGATTGTCCTGCGGCCGGTCGGTCATGAGCATGCGCCAGGCGACGACCCAGAGGAGGCCGACGGCGCCGATGGCCACGAACGCCACCCGCCAGCCGTACTGGATCGCCAGCAATCCGACCACGGGCGCGGCGACGGCGCTGCCCACCGTCTGGCCCGAGAAGGTGAAGCCGATGGTCCGGGCGGTCTCCTCGCGGGGGAACCACGTGGTGATGGTGCGGTTCGTGGTCGAGTTCATCGGTCCCTCGGCGAAGCCGAACAGGGCGCGGACGATGAACATCTGGGCGAAGCCGGTCACAGCGCCGGTGAGCATGCACAGGATCGACCACGCGGCGGCGGCCCAGCTGTAGACGCTGCGCGGCCCGTAGCGGTCGGCAAGCTGCCCGCCCACGAAGGCGAAGATCGCGTAGCCGAAGAAGAACGTGCTGAAGATCACCCCGAGTTCGGAGGGTGACAGATTGAGGTCTTGCTTGACGAAGGGGGCGGCGACGCCGAGCGCGGCGCGGTCCATGTAGTTGATGATCCCGGCTATAAACAGCAGGAAGGCGATCATGAACCTGTAACGCTTGACGAACATTGCGTTTCCTTCCGATGGTATTCTGATTTTTCTTGTTGTTTTGAGATATGCTGGCGCGATTTCAGAGATGGCTGCCGGCGGCGGGACTACTGCTTCCCGTGCGGGCTATCGAAGTCACACGGCGTGCGTCGGCGACGGCCTCCCTCTCCCGTGCGGAAGACGGGACCTGCGCCATATCGTGTGCCTGTCTGCCCGGGACCGTCGCGCTCCATCGCCAGCGCCGGACTCCACCGGAGAAGTCTGACCATCGCAGCCCGAGTGTCGGACGGAGGGTGGCGGGTCGGCCCCGCCGTGAAAGCGGACAGGTTCCAGGCCTTCGTCACAGGAACGCGAGGGTGCAGGGGCTGAGGCTCGGACGTGATCCCGTCCGGGTGAGGTCTCCGCGCGCGGGATCGATGGCGAATTCGACCAGGCCATCTCCCTGCTCGTTGGCGACGAGCAGGTGATCGCCGTCCGGCGCCACACTCATGAAGCGCGGGTCGCGACCGCCGGAGGACGTCCAGCCGAGGGGATCGAGCCGCCCGGCGACGTCCACCTGGAAGCGCGCGATCCCGTCCTGGCCGCGGTTCGACGTGTAGACGAACCGGCCGTCCCGCGTGACCGCGATGGCTGCGGCGGTGCTGGCGCCGAAGAAGTCCGGAGGTAGGGTCGGGGCGAGGTGCAGGGGCGTCAGCGTGCCGGTTTCCGCATCCCAACGGCAGGTGGCGACGCTCGAGTCCAGTTCGTTGACCAGGAAGGCGAGGGGCGCGTTCGGATGGAACGCGATGTGGCGCGGCCCGGCACCCGGCCGCATCGCCGTCTCCGAGGCCACCGCGAGGTGATCGCCGTCCAGCCGCAGGACGAAGACCCGGTCGAGTCCCTTGTCGGGCACGAGTACGTGGCGCCCGTCCGGTGCCATGACCACGTGATGCGGGTGGGCACAGGCCTGCTCGGTCCGGTGCGGGCCGGGCTCGCCGGGCAGCGACAAGACGTGGCAGGCGGGCTCCAGGCCGCCATCGGGGCGCACCGGCAGCAGTGCGACAGAGCCGGTGGCGTAGTTGGCGACGATGAGGAAGCGCCCGCTCGGATCGAGGGCCTGATGGACGCTGTTGGTGCCGCCGGTCGCCGCGCTCCCGAGGGCGCGCAGGGTACCGTCGTCCGCCACCGCGAAGGCGCTGGCCGCCTCGCCATCGCCCTGGACCGTGTAGACCACGGCGCGCCGGGGGTCGGCGACCAGGAAGGACGGGTTCGTCAGCCCCTCCACCCCGCCGAGATGCGTCCAGGCCTCCAGGCCCCCGTGGGTTCGGTAGACGTCGATGCCCCGGCCGCGGGCCTTGCGCCGCTCCGTTGTGAAGCAACCGACAAAGGCGAGGCCGAGAGGGCGGAGGGCTGCGTCGGTCATGCGGCGTGTCCGGTTCAGCCCCGCCGCGGGACGCGACGGAGGAAATCGGGGTTGAGTTCGGACAGGCGGTTGACGCCGATCAGCGCCATGTCGCGGTTCAATTCCTCTTTGAGGATCCGCATCGCGTGCTCGACGCCCGCCACGCCGCCGAGCGCGGCGGCAAACATGAACGGCCGGCCGAGCAGGACGAAGTCGGCGCCGAGCGCCAGCGCCTTCATCACGTCGGTTCCCCGCCGGATGCCGCTGTCGACAATGATCTTCAGGCCGCCCTTCCGGGCGGCGATCTCCGGAAGAACGTCCAGCGGCGCGATGGCGTAGTCGAGCTGGCGGCCGCCATGGGTCGAGAGGATCACGCCGTCGGCGCCGCACTCCCGGGCGATCTCGACATCCTCCGGAGACAGCAGCCCCTTCACCAGCAGGTTGCCGGACCAGCGCTTGCGGATCGCCTCCAGGTTCTTCCACGAGAGCTGGTCGCGGGCGATGGTGTTGCGTACCGCGCCCTGGGACATCATCGGCGGCCCGCGCTCGGCCTCCGTGTTCTCGAAATGCGGCGCGCCGTGCTTGAGGAAGGTCCGGGCGACGGTCCCCAGCAGCCAGCGCGGGTGGGTCGCGCTCTGCCATGCCACCTTGGGTGTGACCTTGATCGGCATGGAGAAGCCGCTGCGGATGTTGTGCTCGCGGTTGCCCAGCGTCGGCGTGTCGGCGGTGACCACGAAGGTCCGGTAGCCGGCGGCCTCGACCCGGTCGAGCAGGCGGTCGATCCGGTTCTGGTCGCCCGGCAGGTAGCCCTGGAACCAGGCCTGCGGGTTCCGGGCGTGCACGTCCTCCAGCTTGATCAGCGAGGAGGCGCTCAGGCACATCGGCAGATTCATCCGTCGCGCCGCCTCGGCGAGCACGATGTCGCCCCGGTAGGCGATGAAGGCGGCCCCGCCAAGGGGTCCGATTCCGAAGGGCGCCGCGTAGGTCTGGCCGAACAGCGTGGTGGCGGTGTCCCGGGCCGAGGTGTCGCGCATCAGCCGCGGCACGAGGGCGTAGTCGGCATAGGCGCCGCGGCTCTGCGCCAGGGCGGAACCGGTCTCCACCCCGCCGGACACGTACTGGAAGATCATCGGCGGCAGGAGCTTGCGCGCGTGGCGCTCGAAATCGTCCAGCGCCAGCAGGTCGCGGAACCGATAGGGCGTGACCGCGTCGCTGCGCTTCAGGCTGGTAACGAGCGCCTGCGGGGCCGCGATGCCGGCCGCACTCGCGTCGGCTCCGCCCACCGTCGGCGCCGCGCGCTCCGGTGCTCCCGCGACGGAGGCCGGCCGGTCGAGCGTCGCCATCCGCGTCTCCCCGAGGATCGTCCGGGGCGTTGGCAACCATCCCGGACACGTTTTTTGAAAGCGCTTTCAGATAGCCAGGCCGCCCCAGGAGTGTCAATATACTTCCGGATCCGGCCGGCCGTCCGGGTGGAGGCGCACGCTGAGACCCGCCCGCTGCGCATCCGGATCGGTCAGGAGAACTTTGCGTGCTGGACCTGCCGGGTGAGATTCTCGACGCCGCGCCGCGAAGTCCCGTAGCGCGCGACGTCGCCCGCCGCGCCGGGGTCTCGACGGCCACGGTCTCCCGGGTGCTCAACGGTTCGGCCGGTGTCCGGGCGGACAAGCGCGAGGCGGTGATGCGCGCCGCCCAGGACCTCGGCTTCGTCGCGAACGGCGCCGCCCGGGCGCTCTCGACCCGCCGGTTCATGGCGGTGGGCGCGGTGGTGCCCAACATCGAGAACGAGGCCTTCGTCCGGGTCCTGTCGAGCTTCCAGGACCGGCTGCGGCAGGCGGGCTACACGCTGGTCGCCGCCAATGCCGGCTACAACATCGAGGACGAACTGCGGGAAGCGACCTTCCTGCTGGAGCGCGGCGTCGACGGGCTGATGCTGGTCGGCGACATCCATCACCCGGACCTGCACGCCCGGATCGCCCGGACCGGCATCCCGATGGTGCAGACCTTCAGCCTGTCGCGGGAACGCCCCTGCGTCGGGTTCGACAACGCCGCCTCGGCGGCCCGGGCGGCCAATTACCTGATGGATCTCGGCCACCGCCGGATCGGCGTGATCTCCGGCCTGCGCAAGGACAACGACCGCGGCGGCGCGCGGGTGACGGGCATCGCGCAGGCGCTCGCAGCCCGAGGTCTGGTGCTCGCGCCCGAGCACGACATCGAGATCTCCTACGGGATCGGCGGCGGCCGCGACGGCTTTCGCCAGATGCTGGCCGGCGGCCCGCCGCCGACCGCGATCATCTGCGGCACCGACCAGATCGCCTTCGGCGCCATGATCGAGGCTCGAGCCCGCGGCCTGTCTGTCCCCCGCGATCTGTCGGTGATCGGCCACAACGATTCCGACTTCGCGCCCTTCCTGGACCCGCCGCTGACGACGATCCGCATCCATTCCGCCGAGATCGGCCACGCCGCAGGCGACCACCTGATCGCCCGGATCCAGGGCAAGCCGATGGTGCGCCTCACCGAGATCGACGCCGAGTTGATCCTCCGCGCCAGCACCGCGCCGCCCCCGCGCTAGATCGCCGGAGGCGAAGTTGCGCTATCTTGCCCCCTGTTTGAAATCGCTTACAAGCTGAGGACCCGCGTTCCGGCCCAGGCCGGTGCCCGCAGAACCCGAGACGCAGCATGGCCCCCCGCATCGTTCTCCTGCACGCGACGCCGGTCGCGATGGCGCCGATCCAGGCCGCGTTCACGGAGCGCTGGCCGGAGGCCGAGACGGTCAACCTCCTCGACGACGGCCTGTCGCTCGACCGGGCGAAGGAGCCCGGCGCGATCTCGGAGGGCATGATCGAGCGCTTCGTGCGGTTCGGCCGCTACGGCCACGACATGGGCGCCGACGGCATCCTGATCACCTGCTCGGCCTTCGGACCGGCCATCGACCGGCTGATCGAGACCCTGCCGGTCCCGGTGCTCAAGCCCAACGAGGCGATGTTCCGGGCCGCGATCGCGCAGGGCGAGCGGATCGGCATGCTGGCGACCTTCGGGCCGTCCATCGGCACGATGACCGACGAGTTCGAGGAATTCGTGGGTCAGGCCGGGGGCTCGGCCACCCTGCGGACGATCCTGGTGGACGACGCCATGGTGCGCCTGCGCGCCGGCGACACCGAAACCCACAACCGGCTGATCGCCGAGCGGGCTCCGGACCTCGCCGATTGCGACGCGATCATGCTGGCGCATTTCTCCACGTCCCGGGCCGCCGAGGCGGTGCGCAGGGTTGTGAACGTTCCGGTCCTGACCGCCCCCCACGCGGCGGTGGACCGGATGCGCGCGATGATCGAGACCGGCAGGAGCGCCTGAACCATGAAGCTCGGTGCCTTAAAGGACCGCCTCAGCGGCCATTGCGGCTTCCTGTTCACGGAGTTGCCGCTCGCGGAGCGCTTCGCGGCCGCCGCGCGGGCGGGCTTCCGCGCGGTCGAACATCCGAACCTGTTCGCGACTCCGGCCCGGGAGGTGGCGGCCTGGCTCGAGGGGGCGGGCGTGCCCCTGATCCAGACCGGTTTTCCCGCCGGTGACGCGAGCAAGGGCGAGAAAGGTTTCGCGGCGCTCCCCGACAAGGTCGATCATTACCGCTCGACCATCGAGCCGACCCTCGACTACGTGGCGCAGCTCGGCTGCCGGATGGTCCACCCGATGGCGGGAGTCCGGCCAGCCGGCGTCGAACGGGCGCGCCTCTGGGAGACCTATCTCGAGAACCTCGCCTTCGCGGCCGACGCCGCGCGAGCACGGGGGATGACGGTGATCGTCGAGCCGATCGGACCGGGCTCGATCGCCAACTACGTGATCGACGACCCGCTGGTGGCGGTGGAGGCGATCCGCGCGATCGGTCGCGACAACGTCAAGCTCCTGTTCGACGCCTATCACTGCGTCTGCCTGGGGCACGACCCGGCGGCGCTGATCCGGGCGCACGCGGCCCTCATCGCTCATGTGCAGATCGCCGACGATCCGGGGCGGCACGAGCCCGGGACCGGCACGATCGCCTTCGATCCGATCTTCCAAGCGCTGGAGGCGGTCGGCTATGCCGGTTTCGTCGGCTGCGAGTATCACCCCGCTTCGGGCACCGAGGCGGGGCTCGGCTGGATGCGGTCGGCGACCTGAGGGAGCGCCTGCGACCGCGGCGCCGTCCTGGCCGGCGGAGCGGGGCAATCGCGGTGCGCGTGGCCCCGGTACCCGTGGCGGCGCACGCCCGCCTCGCTCTCAACGATGAAGGCTGCAGGCGGGGACACCACGCTCACCGGATCGCCGGGCGACCACGCCCTCAAGCAGGATGATCGGACACACCATGGCAGACAGGCAGAACGCGACGCGGTTGAAATGCGCCCTGGTGGTGCGCGGGGCCTTCGACGCGCATGTCATCCCGGCCTTCGAGGCCGCAGGTGACCGGGCGGCGATTCACTGGGCGCCCACCACCGTGATCATGAAGGCGCTCGCCGGGGGCGAGGCCGCCGACGCCGTCCTCGTCCTCTCGGACGCCATGGACCGGCTGGTCGCCGAAAGCCGGGTCGAACCGGAGACCCGGATCGACGCCGTCCGCTCCCGCTACGGGATCGCCGTGAAGGCCGGGGCGCCCCATCCGGACATTTCTTCTGTCGAGGCGCTGAAGCGCACCCTCACGGAGGCGCGCTCGGTGGCCTATTCCCGCGCGGGCGCCAGCGGCATCTATTTCGCCGGCCTGCTGCCGCGGCTGGGGCTCGCCGAGGTGGTCAACGCCCGGGCGACCATCATCCCGCAGGGCTTCACCGCCGAGAAGCTCGTCTCCGGCGAAGCTGACCTCGCGGTCCAGCAGATCAGCGAGCTGATGGTGGTGCCGGGGATCGAGGTGGTCGGGGCTTTCCCGGATCCGGTGCAGGAGGTGACGACCTTCTCGGCCGCGATCCTGCGCGGCGCGACCGACCGCGATGGGGCCGCCCGGTTCCTCGCCGGGCTGACGACGCCGGAAGCCGCAGCGGCATATCGCGCGAGCGGGCTGGAGCCGGCCTTCTGACACGTCGGGCGCGCTGAGAGGGCGAGATCCGGCGGCGGCGGCGCGAGCGCCGTGAAGCGATCCAGGGCGCGGCGACACCCGACTTCCGCGGGCCGCCCGCGACGCCGACGGCGCCCCCACACGGTTGACCGGGGCTTCGCGACCGCAAAAAAGTCCTTATGCTCGTGCTGTCCGGGCGACTATTCCCGTCCGAACGGATCGCGCCCTCCATGCTGAAGACAGCCTTCGTTGCCGCCCGCGACCGTCAGAGGCTGTCGGAGATCGCGACGATCCTGATCGGCTTCGGCGTCACCCGCGTCGTGGACCGGCTCGGCCTGCGCTACCTGCCACTGCTGCCGCGGCGCCAGCCTCGGGTCGACGTGACCCGCCTGTCCGAGCCCGAGCGGCTGCGCCGGGCGATCGAGGCCTTGGGCCCGACCTTCATCAAGTTCGGGCAGGTCCTGGCGAGCCGGCCGGACCTGCTGTCGCCGGCCTGGACCGAGGAGCTGCAGAAGCTCCACAGCCAGGTCGTGCCGGTATCGTGGGCACAGATCGGGCCGCAGCTCGAACTCGATCTCGGCGCCCCGCCCCAGGAAATCTTCGCCGAGTTCGACACGAACCCGATCGCCTCGGCGTCGATCGCCCAGGTCTACCGGGCGCGCCTGCATTCCGGCGAGGACGTGATCGTCAAGGTCCTGCGGCCGAACCTGCGCAAGATCATCGAGGCGGACTTGCGCCTGATGGCGCACGGCGCCCGCATCGTCGAGAACGAGTGGCCCGACATGGCCCGCTATCAGCCGCGGGAGCAGATGCGCCACCTCGCGGAGGGCCTGAACGGCGAACTCGACCTGCTGAACGAGGCGCGCAACTGCGAGCTGCTCGCTCAGATCTTCGAGGACCGCGACGACATCGTCTTTCCGAAGATCCACTGGGAATACTGCTCCGAGCGGGTGCTGGTGCAGGACTTCATCCACGGCATCCCGCCCAACGACGAGGCGGCCCTGCGCGCCGCCGGCGTCGACAAGAAGCTGCTTGCCCAGAAGGGCACCGACGCCTTCCTTCAGATGGCCCTGATCGAGGGCGTGTTCCACGCCGATCCGCATCCCGGCAACATGCTGGCGATGCCGGGCAACAAGATCGGCTTCATCGATTTCGGCATCATCGGGCGGTTGTCGCAGCGGCGGCGCTCGCAGCTCCTCGTGCTGATCGGTGCCATGCTCAAGCAGGACGCGGACGGCCTCATGGCCGTGCTCCTCGACTGGACCGGCACCAGCAATCCGGATCTCACCCGCCTCCAGGTTTCGGCCCAGTCCTTCGTGGAGAGCCACTCCTCGATCCCGCTGAACCTCGGGCTCGTGCTCACCGACTTCATGAACATGGCCCGCGAGAACGACCTCGCCATGCCCACCGATCTCGCCATCCTGTTCAAGGGGCTGGTGACCGCCGACGGCGTGATGCGCCACCTCGACCCGAACTTCGACCTGTTCGCGGCGGCCGGCCCCACGGTGCGGGCGAGCATGCAGACGCAGTTCTCGCTCTCGGCCCTCAAGCAGAAGGCCGAGGCGCTGGGCGTCGGCCTCTACGGCGCGGCGTCCGAGCTGCCGACCCTGATCCACCTGATGCTGGTGCGGTTGAAGCAGGGCCGCGTCACCGTCGAGATCGAGGTGAAGGGCCTCGACAAGGTCACCCGCGGCATCGAGCGCGCCGCCGCCCGTGTCGCCGTAGCCCTGGTGGTGGCGGCCTTCGCGACTCAGCTCGCGCCCCGCCTCATCGATCTCGGCACGCCGGTCTTCGTCTCAATTGGATTGATTATCTTCATCCTCGGGATCGGCTGGCTGGTGCTGCTGATGCGAAACAAGTAGCTGTCTTCGCACCCGCACAAGGCGAAAAAATCAGTCATCAGCCGAATCAAAATACCCGGCGCGATTGATTATCCGGCCCGTCATGCTAGCCTGACACATCCAACGATTCGCTCGGCAGCGGGCGGGATTCCGGCACAAGAAGCGGCTCGAACCGCCGGTGCTTCCCGCCTCCGATGTTGCATCGCCGCGCCTCGCGATCGGTGGACCTCCGGCGGCGCACGCACAGGCGCCTCGCCGGGACGACGAGGGGGGCGGGCGATGGGAGCGGGCATCGTATGGCCGCGGACCGACGGGGCGGAGCGCCGCGTCGATATGCTCGAAGCGGAGAATCGCCGCCTGCGCGGCTTGCTCACGCAGGCGACTTCGCAGGCTGACCGGGAGCGGCAGCGCAGCCAACGGCTCGGCCGCCTCATCGAAGCCGCCAGCCGTGTGGAGGCTGGACGCCTGGCCGCCGACCGCGTCGAGGCGCCCCGCGAACCGCCGCATGGATGCGATGCCGGCCACGTCGCCGAGGCGCGATCGCGCGGCGCCGGTGGCGGACGCCCGTCCGGGCCGCCGCAGGTCCTCAACGATTACCTGGAACTGCTCGACCGCGAGGGGTACCTGATCACCGCCAGCGAGGACGGTCCGGCCCTGTCCGCTGCCGAGGACGCGGCCGAGGCGATCGGCCGGCCCTGGATCGAGGCCTGGACGCGCGCCGAGGACCGGGAGGCCGCGGCGGCAGCCCTCGACCGGGCGCGGGCCGGACGGCCGAGCCGTTTCCAGGCCCAGACGGAGACCGGCGGCGTGATCCGGTGGTGGGACGTGGCCGTCACGCCGATCGGAGCGGCGCCGGACCGGCCCGAGCGGATTCTGGCCGTGTCGCGCGACATCACCGAGCTGAAGCTGACCGAGGCGCGCCAGACGCTGCTCATGCAGGAACTCGCCCATCGGATGAAAAACACGATGGCCATGGTCCAGGCCGTCGCGGCGCAGACCATGCGCAATGCGCCGTCGCTGGAAGCGGCCGGCGAGGCACTGGCGGCGCGGCTGCTGGCCCTCGCCAAGGCCCACGACGTGCTCCTGCAGGGCTCCTTCGCCCGAGCTTCCCTGACGGGTCTGGTGGAGGGGGCCGTGTCTCTCCACGGCGACGGCGTCGCCGGCCGCTTCCGCATCGCCGGCCCCGACCTGACGCTGGGTCCGCGGCACGGCATGACCCTGGCGCTCATGCTGCACGAACTCGGCACCAACGCGGCCAAGTACGGCGCACTCTCGGTGGCCGCCGGCTGGGTCTGCATCACCTGGAACGTGGCGGACGCGGAGGGTGTGCCGAAGCTCCGGTTCCGCTGGGAGGAAAGCGGCGGCCCGCCCGTGTCGCCTCCGACCCGCACGGGATTCGGCACCCGCCTTATCGCCCGCAGCCTCGCCCACAGCTTCGGCGGGACCGCGCACCTGACTTACCCGCGCGAGGGCGCGGTGCTGATCTTCGAGGCGCCCCTGGACGCCGTGACGGTCGCCTGATCGGGATCGGCAGGTCGGTGCTACGCGCTGAGCCGTTTCTGCGCCTGCAGATCCCGCAGGGCAGCGACCGTCCTGTCGCGCAGGCTTCTGAGGTGAACGAGGGAGCCCGTCAGTTCGTCACCGGCCATGGCGGACGCTTCCAGGTCGCGACAGGCCCTGGACAGTTCGGCACAGCCGAGCATGCCGGCCATCGAGACCATCGTGTGGGCCTCACGGCCGTAATCGTCATTGGGGCGATCCGGCCCTTCGAAGGCCGTGGCGAGGCCGATGACGAACCGGTCCAAGATACGGACGAGCTTCTCCTTGCCGATCACGGCGGTGAGTTCGTCGAGCACGTCCCGGTCCACCAGGGAGTGTGACACCGTCCGTCTCCAATAGCGGATCCGTGACACGATCCGGGACACGCGCAATCGGCGCGCGCGCTCCGGCTACTTGGATTACTCAGCAGCGTTTACACCGGCTTGCGTCGACTTTTCAACAAAGGGTGATCGGTTCGCGCGAGGCTGCAGGACGTCGTCCGCGGCCGTCGCAGGGCAGGCCCTGAGGCGTCGGATCGGTCGTCACGACGGCACCGCGCTTGCCAGCAACCGGCATCACGGCATTGCCGATTTTTAATGGAGCGGACATGCGACCAGATCATCAAATGTCTATTATCTGAATACGGAATGAACAAGGCGAGTGCAGATGAACGCCTTGCATCCGATATTGGAGGGAGATCAGATGATGATCCATCGGAAATCTATGGCTGCCGCCCTCATACTCACCACAATCCTTGGTGGAAGCGCCTACGCGGCCGAACAGACGACCCCGTCGCATGTCGGGACAGCGCCGGTGAGCCAGACCGCGATCAGCAAAGATGTCGGCAAACTCTCGCAGGACGGAGCCCAGGGCTTCAGGGATCTTCAACTCACCCGCCTCGCGATCTTCGAGGCCAATCCAGCCCAGGCCAAGGACCTGATTGCCAAGGCGCAGGCGGCTTTGGCGAAGGCCAAGACCGACGACGCGGTTTTCACGAAGGCCGAAGCCGACCTCAAGACACCCGGCGATATGGCAGGCAAGGCTGCCCCGCAGGCGACCAAGGCCGATGCCAAGCCGGCCTCCAAGGAGCAGGTCGCCTGGGTGCCGGTCGACGCACAGCTGACCTTGGGCGACGATTTCGTGGCCACGCCCGCCAAGGCCTCCGCTGTCACCGAGGCGAACAAGAATCTTGCCCAGGGCGACCAGAAGGGCGCCCTCGAGAAGCTCAAGCTCGCCGATGTCGACGTCAACTTCACCATGGCGGTCCTGCCGCTCGACAAGACGATCGACGACGTGGATCAGGCGGCGACGCTGATCGGACAGGGCAAGTATTACGAAGCCAACGCGGCCTTGAAGTCGGCCCAGGACACAATGCGGTTCGACGTGATCGATGCGGTGGCCGTGCCGCGGAAGGCGAACCCCGCGATGGCCGACAAGACGGCGCCGCAAGCCACCGGCGCGACCATCGGGGCCAAGTCCGGCCAGTGAACGTCCGTTGACGAACCGATCATCGCCGCAAGACCTCCGAGACCGGCCGGCGCAGCACGGATTGCGCCGGCCGCCCCTGGCCGCGGGTCCGGTCAGCTGTCTCGGAGGGGTTGCATGGGCAGGTTCTGGATCTCGGCCGTTTTCGGGTTCAACCTGATCTTGTCCAGTCCCCTGGCGGCATCCGCGCGGACGGCTGGCCTCCCAGTCTTCGGCACCCGGGCGATCTGCGCACCAGAGCAAAGGGCGGGCTCCGATCGCGTCGATCGCGCGAGTGACCGCGGCTGCCTATCCGACGAAACCGCTGCGCGGTGCACCTGGCTCAGGCGTTGGACGACCTTCGACGCAGCCGGACGCAGGACATACCGCGCGGAAAGGGAGATCGGCGGCGCACCTTCCTACGTGGCGATGCTAACCTGTCTGCAGCTCCGGAGCGACGCGCTGCCGGTCCGTCCATCGGGCTTTCCCGGGAACGGCGGCCCTGGGCACCGACACCGTCACCGCGTGAAGCCGGCCCCGGACAAGACCGAGCCTGACCGACCGGGCGCGGGCGCGTGACCCGGGCCGCAACGGCGGGAGACGATCATCGGGCGCCTCGATGGCCGGCGGCCGGTCGGGCTCGCCAGGCCGCCGAGTGGCCACGGTGGTGGACAATGGCTTAGGGATCGGGTCCTGGCGCACATGATGCCGCCGCGGGAGCCAGCGCCATGCCCGACCGGACTGCGCCGTGACCGCCTACAGCCTGCGCGCCCGGCTGCTCGCACTGTGGGTGCTGCTGCTCGCCTCCGCGGCCGCGACCGCCTACCTGATGTTCGGCGTGTACAGCCAATCGACGGGCGTCCAGGTCGCACAGGCCGATATCGAGGTCGGGCGGGCCTGCCGCGAGATCATCGACCGGTACGCCGCCCTGGTCCGGGGCCGCCGCGCCGGGATCGCGGCGGGGGACCTCGTCGGCGCCGTCACCGCGGCCCTCGCGGGCTTCCCCGGCATCGAGGGCGGGATCTGGAGCGCCACCGATGGGTCTATGGCCTACGCCTATCCGACTTACGAGGGGACCGGGCCGAAGACGGACCTTCCGGCGGCCGAGCACGACGCCATCGCGGCGCTGAACGCGCAGGTTCTGCGCGTCGACCACGCGGTTTCGGTGCGCCGGCCGAGCCGCACCCAGGTGCTGCTGCTCCAGGGCTGCGCCCTGCACGGGCCGACGGCCGGACTTACGGCGTGGTCCATGGGGCGGACGCACGTCACCGACGGCCCCACCTACACGCGCTTCCTCGCGGGTCTCGGCTTCCTGGCCGCGACCGTGCTCGGGTCGGCGGCCTTCCTGGGCTGGTTCCTGTACGGGTTCTCGGGACGGATCGCCCGGCTCGAAGCCGCGCTCGCCGCACCGCGCCCGGACGGCGAGGACCTGCCCCATCTCGACCGCACCGGCGAGCGCGAGTTCGACCGGCTGGTGGATGCCCTGAACGCCGCCGGTGGACGGCTGCGGGAGGCCCGAGCCCGCGTCGTGGCCGCCGAGCGGCTCGCCGCCGTCGGCCGGCTGGCGGCGAGCATCGCCCACGAGATCCGAAACCCGATCGCGGCGATGCGCCTGAAGGCCGAGAACGCCCTGGTGAGCGGCGATCCGCCCCGTGCCGCCGCGGCCCTGGAGGCGGTGCTGGGCCAGATCGCCCGGGTCGATACGCTGCTGCGCGACCTCCTCAACCTGACGCAGGCGCGCGCCCTCCACCGGACGCCGACGCCGGTGACGCCGCTCCTGGCCGAGTGCGCGCGCCTTCACGAGGACCTGGCGGCCGTGCGGGCGGTCCGGATCGCCGTCCTGGCGGAGGATCTGCCGGCGGCGGACCATCCGCATCTCGACCGCGGGCAGGTCGCCCGCGCCCTCGACAATCTCCTGCTGAACGCCCTGCAGCACGCGCCGCCCGGCGGCCAGGTTCGCCTCGATGCCGCGCGGGCCACGGTCGACGGCGCCGTGCGGTTGCACCTTCGCGTCACCGACACCGGTCCCGGGATCGATCCCGCGATCCGTGCCAGCCTGTTCGAGCCCTTCGTCACCGCCCGCCCCGACGGGACCGGGCTCGGTCTGGCGATCGTGCGCGAGATCGCCCTGGCGCATCGCGGCGAGGCCCGGCTGGTCGACGCCGCCCCCCACACCACCTTCCTCCTGGATCTGCCATGGCGACCATCCTGATCGTCGACGACGACAGAGCCCTGCGTGACGGGCTCGCCGAGACGGTGGCCGATCTCGGCCACACGCCCTTGCCGGTGGCCTCCGGCTCGGAGGCGCTAGCACGGCTGCGCGACGGCCCCGTGGCGGCCGTCCTCCTCGACCTGCGCATGCCCGGCGACCTCGACGGCATGGCCACGCTGGAGCGGATCCGCGCCCTGCCGGAACCGCCCCCCGTCACGGTGCTGACGGCCTTCGCCAGCCCGGCCAACACCATCGAGGCGATGCGCCTCGGCGCCCACGACCATCTCACCAAGCCGATCGGCCGTGCGGACCTCGCCGCCGTCCTCGACGCGATGCTGCGCGCGGCCCGGTCCGATCCGGGCGCCTCCGCCCCGCCGCCGGGGCACCCGGTGCTGATCGGGTCCAGCGCGGGCATGCGGAAGGTCCAGAAGACCATCGGCCTCGTGGCCGACAGTGCCTCGACGATCCTGATCCAGGGGGAGACCGGCACCGGCAAGGAAGAGGTCGCCCGGGCGCTGCACGCCTTCTCGCGGCGACGGGCGCGGCCGTTCGTCCCGGTCAACTGCGCGGCGATCCCAGCCGCCCTCCTTGAGAGCGAGCTGTTCGGGCATGTCCGTGGGGCGTTCGCCGGGGCGACCGCGGACCGCGCCGGCGCCTTCCACGAAGCGGAGGGCGGGACCCTGTTCCTAGACGAGATCGGCGACATGCCGGCGGCGATGCAGGCCAAGATCCTGCGGGTGATCCAGGATTGCGTCGTGACTCCCCTCGGGGGACGGGCCGCCCGGGTCGATGTCCGCCTCGTGGCCGCTACGCATCGCGACCTCCCGACCCTCGTCGCCGAGGGCCTGTTCCGCGCCGACCTGTACTACCGCCTCAACGTCGTGCCGATTACCCTGCCGCCGCTACGCGAGCGCCTGGCAGACATCGTGCCACTCGCCGAGCACTTCCTCCTCCCCTCCGGCAAGCGCCTGAGCGGCCCCGCGGCATCCCGCCTGCTGGCCTATGAATGGCCGGGCAATGTCCGGGAGCTGCGCAATGTCGTCGAGCGGGCGGCCGTTCTGGTGCGCGGCGGCGCGATCGCGGCGGACGCCATCGATCTGCCGGAACAGGCTGACCGCCGGAGCGACGAGACGGGACCGGCCGACTGGCTCGCCGGTGACCTGCCCGGGGCCGTGGCCCGTCTGGAGCGGACCATGATCGCCGCCGCGCTCCGCGACGCCGACGGCAACCGCGCCCGCGCCGCGCGGCGCCTCGGCATCCAGCGGCAGCTCCTCTACGCGAAGATCGAGCGCTACGGCCTCGGGGTGCCGGGCGCCGATCTGTCGGGAGAGGCGACAGCCGATGTCGCAAATCCCGACGCTTCGGGGGACGACGAGACCCGTTGAGGCTGTCCACACGAAGAGTTTCGGTCGAGCCCCGGCTCACGGCCGCTCCAGGCGGGAACCGATCGCGCGGGCCGACGTCGAGCACCGCGTGCGATGGTGCGGCCCCGACGGGCCGGCGCCGTCCGACGGTCGGGGGATCGCGGCAGGATGGACAGGATCGAGACAGGCGCGGGCGGCGACCGCACCCGGGCGCCCGCCGCGAAGGCCCTGCGCGGCCTCGACGCGCTGAACTTCTTCCTCGCCGACGTACGCGACGGTCTCGGCCCGTATCTCGCGATTTACCTGATCGCCGTGCGCGGACCCGACCAGGGCTGGAACGAGGCGACCACCGGCCTCGTCATGACCATCGCGGGCATCCTCGGCCTCCTGGCGCAGACCCCTGCCGGTGCGCTGATCGACGCCACGAACCACAAGCGCGCCGTGGTGATCGGCGGCGCCATCGCGGTGACCGCGAGCTGCCTCGTCTTGCCGTTCATCGCGAACTTCTACCTCGTGACCGCGACCCAATCGATCGCCCACGTCGCGGGCACGATCTTCCCGCCGGCGCTCGCCGCGATCACCCTCGGCCTCGTCGGCCCGAAGATGTTCGCCAAGCGGATCGGCCGCAACGAGGGCTTCAACCATGCCGGCAACGCGGTTTCGGCGGCGGTGGCCGGCGGCCTCGCCTACTTCTTCGGACCGGTCGTGGTGTTCTGGCTCATGGGCGTCCTCGCCGCCCTCTCGATCGGCGCCATGCTGATGGTCCCGGCCGACGCCATCGACAACGACCTCGCCCGCGGCATGACTGAGGACGAGGCGAAATCCCAGGCGGCGCAGCCCTCGGGCTTCAAGACGCTGCTGGGGAACCGTGCGCTGCTGCTCTTCGCGGTTCTCTGCGCGATCTTCCACCTCGCCAACGCGGCGATGCTGACCTCCGTTGGTCAGCTGCTGACCCACATCTCGGGCAAGGACCACGCGACCTCGCTGATCGCTGTCTGCATCGTGGCGGCCCAGTGCGTGATGGTGCCGGTGGCGATCTTCGTGGGCGCCAAGGCCGACGTGATCGGGCGCAAGCCGATCTTCCTCGCGGCCTTCGGGGTCCTCGCCCTGCGCGGCGTGCTGTACACTCTGTCGGACAACCCGTTCTGGCTGGTGGGCGTGCAGCTCCTCGACGGGATCGGTGCCGGTGTCTACGGCGCGCTCTTCCCGATCGTGGTAGCCGATCTCACCCGCGGCGGCGGCCGCTTCAACGCGGCCCAGGGCGCTGTCGCCACCGCCCAGGGGATCGGCGCCTCGCTCAGCGCGACGCTGGCGGGCGTGATCATCGTTTCGGCCGGCTACGCCACCGCCTTCCTGGCCCTGGCGGCCATCGCGGCGTTGGGATTTGTTCTGTACCTCGCCGTGATGCCCGAGACCCGGAGCACGGTCGCCGCCGGCGACAGTTCGGAGAGCGGAACCGGTCTCCCGCCCGCGGTGCCGGCGAACGCCTGACCGGCCGGCATCCCGCTCGCCGCAGTGCACTCGCCGGCCGCAGCGCGAGTCCCGGTTGCGCCGCGCTGCCCGGTGGCGCGGTCGCGCGGAAACGCCTGGTAGCGCTCGCTAAGGTCGAACGGACTCGCGGCAGCGCAACTCCGGCGAGCGCCGGGACGGTTTCGGACGGTCCTACGAAGCGACGGCCAAGTGCGGGGCTGTCTGCGCCGCCGCGATCGGCTCCGGCGGCGCCTTGCGCGACACGTAGTAGATGTCGACGGCACGCCAGAACGCGCCCTGTTCCTCGGCCGAACGGCGCGCGAGAGAGGCCTCGAGGATCGACATGGCAGCCCGTGCCGGCGCGCTCCGCTCGAGTTCCTCCAGCAAGTCGGCGAGATGGAGCATGGGGCTTACCTCCGAGCGGACAGCAAGCCTGAACAACGCCCGAGCATCCGTAACGATCCGCCGCCCGCGGGCCGTCGCATGATCCTTGCCTCGGGCGGTCGGGCGGCTACCATCCCCGCGTCGAGTCCGACTCGTTCCCCCTTCAACCGTCGAGGATCCCCGATGTTCTCTTGCCGAAGCGGCGCGACCCTTCCCCTGCGCGGAGCGGTCTTCGCCCTGGCACTGGCCGGCGGATTCGGGGCGGCCCCGCTCTGCGCCCGCGAGATGCCTGACGCCGGCACCGCGGTCGCGGCCAAGAAGCCCAATGTCGTGATTCTCGCCACCGGCGGCACCATCGCCGGTGCGGGCGCCGACGCGGCCAACAGCGCCACCTACACCGCCGCGAAGGTGCCGGTGGACAAGCTGATCGCGGCCGTGCCGCAGGTGAACACCATCGCCAATGTCCGCGGTGAGCAGGTCTTCCAGATCGCGTCCGAGAGCTTCACCGACGCCCAGCTCGTCCAGCTCGGCAAGCGCGTGTCGCAGCTCCTCAAGCAGGACGACGTCGACGGCGTCGTCGTCACCCACGGCACCGACACCCTGGAGGAGACCGCGTTCTTCCTCGACCTCGTGGTGAAGAGCGACAAGCCGATCGTGGTGGTCGGCTCGATGCGGCCCGGCACGGCGATCTCGGCCGACGGCGCCCTGAATCTCCTCGACGCCGTGACCGTGGCGGCCAGCAAGGAGGCGGTCGGCCAGGGCGTCACGGTGACGATGAACGACTACATCCAGTGCGGCCGCGACGTGAACAAGCGGACGAACATCGTCCCCAGCGCCTTCTACAGCCAATGGGGACCCCTGGGGATGGTGGTCGAGGGCAAGACCTACTTCTTCCGCTCGCTCTCGAAGCGGCACAACATGAATTCCGAGTTCGACATCGACCAGATCGACAGCCTGCCGCTGGTGGGCATCGTCTACGGCTCGGGCAACATGATCCCGGGCGTCTACGACGCGGAGGTCCAGGCCGGCGCCAAGGCGATCGTCAATGCCGGTACCGGCAACGGTTCGGTCCCCGGCTACCTCGTCGACAAGCTCAAGGACATCCGCTCGAAGGGCACGCTCGTGATCCGCTCGTCGCGGGTCCCGGACGGCTTCGTGCTGCGCAACGCCGAGCAGCCCGACGACACGTACGACTGGGTGGTCGCCCATGACCTGAACCCCGCCAAGGCCAAGATCCTGGCGGCCGTGGCGCTGACCAAGACCACCGACACCAAGGAGCTGCAGCGGATCTTCTGGGAGTATTGAATCCAGGGTCGCGCTGCGTCTCGAAGATTCGACTCCATCCGGAGGCATGCCTCGAAGGAGCGCTTCGAGGTGTGCTGACGTCTGGCGTCCAGGATGACCGACCGCCACGGCTTTCGGGCAAAGGCGTAAGGTCACCGTCTTTGCGAGCGCAGCGAAGCAATCCAGGGTCGCGCTGACCTGGGTCACTTCGCTCCGCTCGTGATGACGATGCGGGCGGCATCGATCGAAAGCGAGAGCGAACGCTGCCTTGGACTTGGGGTTTCCTGAGCTGGCGGGCAGACCTCATGTCATCGCCGGCGTTCGCTCCGGGTTACATCCCGCAGCGCACCCCTTAGATACCGGCTACCGACGCGGCCGCGGGGCCGACAACGAACCGCGGCATCGGCCTCGCGCCCGTCGGCACCGAGCCTGGAGGAACGAGCATGACCGAGCTTCACCCCGAGGTCGCGGCGGTCACCGAGCGCGTGGTGGCGCGCTCCCGCGAGACCCGGCGCGCCTATCTCGACCTGATCGCCCGCGAGCGCGAGGCGGGGGTCCGGCGGGGCAAGCTCGCCTGCGGCAACCTCGCCCACGGCTTCGCGGCCTCCGGCGAGGACAAGGCGGCGATCCGCGACGAGCGGACGGTGATGAACATCGGCATCGTCACCGCCTATAACGACATGCTCTCGGCCCATCAGCCCTACGGGCGCTATCCGGACCAGATCAAGCTGTTCGCCCGGGAGCGGGGCGCCACCGCCCAGGTGGCGGGCGGGACGCCGGCCATGTGCGACGGCGTCACCCAGGGCCAGACCGGCATGGAGCTGTCGCTGTTCTCCCGGGATACGATCGCCCTCTCCACCGCGGTGGCTCTGAGCCACGGCATGTTCGACGGCGCGGCGCTCCTCGGCATCTGCGACAAGATCGTGCCGGGCCTGCTGATCGGGGCGCTGCGCTTCGGCCACCTGCCGACGATCCTGATCCCGGCCGGGCCGATGCCCTCGGGGCTGGCCAACAAGGAGAAGCAGCGGATCCGCCAGCTCTATGCGGAGGGCAAGGTCGGACGCGCCGAACTGCTCGAATCCGAGTCGGCCTCCTACCATGCCGCCGGGACCTGCACGTTCTACGGCACCGCCAACTCGAACCAGATGATGATGGACATGATGGGCCTGCACATGCCGGGCGCATCCTTCATCAATCCCGGCACCAAGCTGCGTCAGGCCGTGACTCGGGCGGCGATCCACCGGCTCACCGAGATCGGCGCCGCCGGTAACGATTACCGGCCGCTCGGCCTCTGCGTCGACGAGAAGGCGATCGTGAACGCCGCCGTCGGCCTGCTCGCCACCGGCGGCTCGACCAACCACGCGATCCACCTGCCGGCCATCGCCCGCGCCGCCGGCATCGTGGTCGACTGGGAGGATCTCGACCGGCTCTCCAGCGCCGTGCCGCTGATCGCGCGCGTCTACCCGAATGGCGCCGGCGACGTGAACCACTTCCACGCCGCGGGCGGCATGAGCTTCGTGATGGCCGCGCTCCTCGATGCGGGCCTGCTGCACGACGACATCCTGACCGTGGCGGGCCAGTCGCTGCGCGACCATGCCCGCGATCCGAAGCTCGACGGCGACGACTTGGTCTTCGAGGAGGCGGTGCCGGAGAGCCTGGACGACACGATGCTCCGCCGGCCCGCCGACCCGTTCCAGCCGGACGGCGGCATGCGACTGGTGAAGGGCAATCTCGGCCGGGCGACGTTCAAGACCAGCGCCGTCGAGGACCAGCGCCGAACCATCGAGGCGCCGGCCCGGGTCTTTTCGGACCAGGACGAAGTGCTGAAGGCCTTCAAGGCCGGCGAGCTGGAGCGGGACGTGGTGGTGGTGGTCCGGTTCCAGGGTCCGAAGGCCAACGGCATGCCGGAGTTGCACAAGCTCACCCCGCCGCTGGGCGTGCTCCAGGACCGCGGCCACAAGGTCGCCCTGGTGACCGACGGGCGGATGTCGGGGGCGTCGGGCAAGGTCCCGGCCGCGATCCACCTGAGCCCGGAGGCCCTGGGCGGCGGCCCGATCGGGCGGATCCGAGACGGCGACATCGTCCGCCTCAGCGCGGCTGACGGGCTTCTGCAGGTACTGGTCGACGACGCGGAGTTTGCCGCGCGCCCCGAGGCCGAGGCACCGGAGCCCGCGCAGGGCACCGGGCGGGAGCTGTTCGCGTTCATGCGCCAGGGGTCCGACACGGCGGAGCGGGGCGCTTCGGCAATGCTCGCCGCCGCCGGCCTTTGAGAACCGCATCCAGGAGGTATCGGTCATGAACGATCTGACCAGCATCGACGCGCTGATGCGCTCCGTGCCCGTCATTCCGGTCCTGGTGATCGACGACGTGGCCCAGGCCCGCCCCATCGCCGAGGCCCTGGTGAAGGGCGGCCTGACCGCCCTGGAGGTCACCTTGCGCACGCCGGCAGCCCTCGAGGTGATCCGGGAGATGACCCGGGTCGAGGGGGCGGTTGTCGGGGCCGGGACGGTGCTCAATCCCCGCGACTTGGAGAACGCCCTGGCGGCGGGGGCCGAGTTCATCGTCTCGCCGGGACTCACCGACCCGCTGACCGACGCCGCCAAGGCCAACGGCGTGCCCTACCTGCCGGGCGTCGCCACGGCGGCCGACATCATGCGGGGCCTCGATCACGGGCTCGACCGGTTCAAGTTCTTCCCGGCCGAGGCCGCGGGCGGGATCAAGGCGCTGAAGGCGCAAGCGGCGGTATTCGGCGCGGTGCGCTTCTGCCCGACCGGCGGGATCACCGAAGCGAGCGCCCCGGACTGGCTGGCAATCCCGTCGGTGCTCTGCGTCGGCGGCAGCTGGGTGGTGAAGCCCGGCACGCCGGATCCCGCGGCGATCGAGCAGGCGGCCCGCGCCGCCGCCGGGCTGCGGAAGGCGACCTGAGATCGGATCGGTCCTGGCGCTAGCGCTTGTCCTCCGCCGGCTGCGGCTGGGGAGGGACAGCGCGGAGCGGGAGCTGCCCTACTCCGCCGGCAGCGGCTCCCGGCGCGCCCGGGGCACGAACACGCCGCCCTCAGGCTCCAGCGTGATCCGCCGGTCGTGGAAGGCGTCGAGGGTCGAGCGGTGGCCAATCGACACGATGGTCGTCCCCGGCAGCCGCTCGCGCAGCATCCGGTAGAGCGCAGCCTCGGAGGGCTCGTCCAGGGAGGCCGTCGCCTCGTCGAGGAACAGCCATTCCGGCTTGGACAGGATCGCCCGAGCGATGGCCAGCCTCTGCTGCTCGCCCCCGGAGAGGCGCCGCTCCCAGGTATCGGTCTCGTCCAGGCGATCCGCCAAATGGGTGAGCTGGGCGGCCGTCAGCGCATCCCTGATCGCCGCGTCGGAGAACTGGTCCGTGGTGTTCGGGTAGACCACGGCCCCGCGGAGCGTACCCTGCGGGATGTAGGGCCGCTGCGGCAGCACCAGGGCCGACTGCCCGGCCGGCACGTCGACCCGGCCCTTGCCGAACGGCCAGATCCCCGCGATCGCCCGGAACATTGTCGACTTGCCCGAACCGGAGGGGCCGGTGACCAGGGTTGCGCCGCCGCGCGGCAGCGTCAGCGCGTCGGCGGTGACGATCGGGCGGCCGTCCGGCAGGGCGAGGACGAGGCCCCGCGCGGTCACGTCGCCAGTGCTGTCGTTGCCCTGGATCAGTCCGTAGCCCGCATTCTCCAGCGCCTCGGCCTTCGTCATCGCACGACGGAAGGAGCCGAGACGGTTGGTATTGGCCTTGTAGGCGGCGAGCGTCGTGTAGGAATCCACGAAGAACGACAGCGAACTCTGCACCTGACCGAAGGCCTGCGAGGTCTGCTGCAGGGCGCCCAGGGTGATCTTCTTGGCGAAGAAAGACGGCGCCGCCAGCACCATCGGGAAGATCACGCTCGCCTGCCGGTAGCTGAACGTGAAGGCGATCAGCTTGATGCGGCGAAAGATGATGCCGATGTAGTTGTCGATGACGCTGTGGAACAGCGTCGCCAGCCGGGACGCCTCGGCACGCTCGCCGCGCAGCAGCGCGATCTGCTCGGAATAGATGCGGTTGCGGGCCAGGGCGAAGCGGAAATTCGCCTCGACCTGCTCCTGCCGGAAATCGAGCCCGATGAGCGGCCGTCCGATCAGGTGGGTGAGCCATGTGCCGACCACTGCGTAGGCGATGACCAGCCAGACCAGGAAGCCCGGGATCACCGCGTCGGTGAACGGCACCACGAAGTCGCGCGACAGGCCCCAGAGGATGACGATGAAGGAGACGAGCTGGGCGGCCTGGCTCAGAAGCCGGATCGACAGGGTCGTGGTCTGCACGATGAAGCTGTTGACATCGGCCTGGATACGCTGATCCGGGTTGTCGGCCTCCTCGTCGGTGAACGGGATCCGGTAATGCGTGCCGTTGCCGAGCCAGCGCTCGTACAGGCTGTGGGTCAGCCATGTGCGCCAGCGGATCAGCAGCGAGGAATCGACGAACAGGTCGAACATGCCGATGGCGATGTTCAGCGTGGCCAGCGGCACGAAGACCCAGAGCAGCTGGTACCAGAAGGCGTTTGCGTCGTACTCCTGCAGCGAGTTGTAGATATCGCGATAGAAGAAGTTGAACCGCAGCGTCAGCGCCACGTCGGCGAAGTTCACGAAGATGGAGAGCGCCACGAGGTTGCGCCCGATTCGCCCCTCGGTGGTTCCGAACCAGCGGAACAGACCGATCTCCTTCGTGGGCCTGTCGCGGTTGGCGAAGTAGGGGTCGGCGATGTTGGTGATCGCCCGGATCGGCTCGAGATACGAGATGCCGAGCACGATGGCGGCGAAGACCACGGCCCCGGTGGCCGCGAAGGCCGGCGGCAGCAGCGCCGCGATGACCGGCGGCAGCAGCCCCATCGCGGCGATCGTCTTCGACCCGGCGAGCAGCAGGTAGCCGACGCCGTAGACCGAGACGAAGACCTTCAGGTAGGCCGAGATGCCGTTCGACGCGACCAGGATGCCCGCCATGGCGAAGCCCGCGAGCGAGACGTAGAGCGGCGGGCTCGGGATGCCCGGAAACGCCAGCAGGATCAGCGCGGCCAGCGCCGTGAGGACGGCCTGGATTCCGAGCCCGGTCCTGAGTGCAGCCACGCGTCGATCTCCCATCCCCTCCACGCCCGCGGAAGGCGCTGCCGGCGGCCTTGGCCCCGGGTGATGGCGAGATAAGGGCACGTGCCCCGCGCTGTCGCGTGAAACTTTCGTCACGTGCCGACGGTGCGGCGATTTACGCGGGCCGCGCGCCTACCAGTTCCACTCCTCGAAGCCCGGCTCGCGGCACCGGTAGCCGATCGGGCATTGCGGGTTGTCCCGGGTCGGGGCGAAGCGCAGTTCCGCGATCTCGGAGCCGCTGCACTGGCCGGGGCCGCTGACGAAGCGCTCCGGAGCGGTCCCGGCGGCGATCACCACGTCGCCCTCGTTCCTCACCAGGGCCATCGCCTCGGCACAGGTCATCCGTGCGGTCATCGAGCCGCGCGGCGCCCGCGACTGGGCATGAGCCTCCGCCCCGGCCACGAGCGCGGCGAGGTGGGTCAAGAGCAAAGCGAGGGCCAACGGCCGCATCGGGAACGGGTTCCGGCACACACACCCGGGAAGAAAGCCCGCGGGTCTGGCGCCATCCTGCACAAGCGGGCCGTCCGAGACTGTCACCGGAATGTGCCACCACGCCGCTTTCGCCGTCGGACCGCCGCAATCGGCCGATTATGAGATTCCGGGATCGCCGGATGCAGCTGTAGATTTGTGATCGCGGACGCCTGCGCGGGCGTCCCCGGCACGACGGCGCGACCGGCCCTCCGGCACGCGTCTCCGGCGCCGGGCGTGCCGGCCGACCGGCGCCGGAGCCAAGGGACCCAGCGATGTCCGCCCTCTCGATCCTCGACATCTCCGCCGTGCGCGCCGCGCCCGTCTCCCGCGAGCCCTACGTCTACACGCTCGGCAACAACGTCCTGAATCCCGACGCGATCGACGACATCCGCCGCGACTTCCCCGACATCGCCAAGCCCGGCTACCTCACCGTCGACGAGGTCGCCCTCAAGGGCCGGTTCAAGGCGCTGATCGACGAACTGGAGAGCGACGCGTTCTCGGAGATCCTCGGCGAAAAGTTCGGGATCGACCTCGTCTCATGCCCGCGGCTGACCACCATCATGCGCCGCAGCCAGCTCAAATACGGCTCGATCCACACCGACGGCCCCTCGAAGGTGCTGACCCTGCTCGTCTACATGAACGACGCCTGGGACGCCCCGGCCGCCGGCCGCCTGCGGGTGCTGTACGACGGGCGCAACTACGAGCCCTTCGCGGTCGAGGTGCCGCCGACCATGGGCACGATGTTCGCCTTCCTGCGCGCCGACAATTCCTGGCACGGCCACGAGCCCTTCGAGGGCGAGCGGCGGGTGGTGCAGGTCGCGTGGCTGAAGGACGCGTCGGAATTGGAGCGCAAGCGCAAGCGCAACCGCACGGCCCAGTTCCTGAAGGGTATCTTCGGCCGCTGATCGGACAAACGGGGGGGATCATGGGGGCGGTCGTGCTGGCGAATCCGGGCGACGGGGAGCATTCCGGCTCCCGGCGCCGCTACGCCCTGCCGGCGCTCCTGGTCCTGGGCTGGATCGGCCTCTTCGCCTACAGCATCGCCTACCTGACGGAGGATCTGCCGTTTCGCCCCGCGCCGGTCTCCGCCGGGCCGCGCGCGGCCCCACACCGGGTCGTGATGCTCGACAGCCCCGACGAGCCGGCGCCACCCGCGGAGGCGACGGGGCCTGACGCCCCGTCGAACACCCCTTCGACCGCCATGGCGGCGTCGGGACCGCAGGCGGCCGCGGCGATGCCGGGCGATGCGGCAAAGGCCCCGCCGGCAGCGGTACCGACTCCTGCCCCTGTGTCGGCCCCTGTGTCGGCCAACGTCGACTATGTCGGCGTCTGGGGGCCGACCCACGAAGCCTGCGGGACCCGGTCGCGGCGCCGGGGCTACATCCCGGCCACGATCACGCAGGATCGCGCCCGCGCCGGCCGGACGATCTGCACCTTCCACGACACGCGGCGGGCCGGCGCCGCCTGGGTCACCTCGGCCGAATGCAGCGATCGCGGCCGGCACTGGTCCTCCCAGGTCCGCCTGCAGGTGGACGGAGACCATCTGACCTGGTCGAGCAGCCGCGGGACCTCGGCCTATATCCGCTGCGGCCGGCGCGCCGGCTGAGCCTCTCGGGCGTCCGCCGCGCGCAGGACGATCCGCGCGGCGGCCCGGCTCGGCGTATCGGCTTCCGCGAGCCGCATCCGTCCGTCGATCCGGGCGAGGGCGGCGAGTTGCGCGTCGCGCTCGGCACCGCCCACCAGCAGCGGCCTCAGTGCCTCCGCGAGAGGCCCGGGGGTGCAGGCGGCCTGGACGAATTCCGGCATGGCGTTCTCCGCCAGGATCAGGTTCGGCAGCACGATGCTCGGGACCTGGATGAGCCGACGGGCGATGATCTCCTCGGCCCGCGACACCTTGTAGGCGACGACCATCGGGACGCCGGCGAGGGCCAGTTCCAGCGTCACCGTGCCGGAAGCGGCGAGCGCCGCCCGGGCCTCCCGGAAGGCCGCGTATTTCGGCGCCTCGCCGGTCACGATCCGGACCGGCACCGGCCAGTCGGCGGCCATCCGTTCGAGCAGCGCCCGGTGGCGGGTCACGGCGGGCAGCAGCGCCTCGATCGCGAGCGTGCCGGCCACCCGCGCGAGCGCCGCCCCGAAGACCGGCATGAGCCGCTCGATCTCGGACCGGCGGGAGCCGGGTAGCACCACGAGGCTGTAGGGGACGGCTTCGCGCCGCCGCCGCTCGGCTCCGATTGGCCGAAGTTCCGGAAGGCGCTCGATCAGCGGGTGCCCGACATAGGTGCAGGGCGGGCCGCCCAGCCGCCGGTGTGCGTCGGGCTCGAACGGCAGGAGCGCCAGGACATGGTCGATGAACGGCCGCATGCCCTTCGCCCGCCAGGGCCGCCAGGCCCAGACGCTCGGCGAGACGTAGTCGATGATCGGGATCTCGGGGGACGCTTTGCGCACCCGCCGCGCGACCGCGTGGGTGAAACCGGGGCTGTCGATGATCACCAGCACGTCCGGCTTGGCGCGGACCGCATCCGCAACGGTCTCGCGGATGCGCCTCAGGAGCGTCGGCGCGCGGGCGAGCACCGGCAGGTACCCCATCACCGCCACGTCATCCATGGGGAACAGGGACGAGAACCCTTCCTCCGCCATGGCCTCGCCGCCGACACCGCCGAAGACCACGCCGGGGGCCGCCTCGCGCAGAGCCCGCATCAGCTTGGCGCCGAGCTGGTCACCGGAATCCTCGCCGGCCACGAGCCAGATGGTGCGCGGCTGGGTCATCGCGCAGGTCCCGGCACCCGAGGGATCACGCCGCGCCTCCGTAGCCGATGACGAACAGACCGAGGCGATCGGCCTCGGCAGCCGTGGCGGCCCGGTCGATGACCAGGGTGCCGCCGGCCTCCAGCGCCAGGCCGACGCAGCCGGCCCGCGCCGCGTTCCGGACCGTGCGCGGCCCCACCGCCGGCAGATCGATGCGCCGGTCCTGGCCGGCCTTGGGAGCCTTCACCAGAACGGTCGCGGGCATCGCCCGTCCGAACCCGAACGGCCGGCGCCCCAGCGCTCGAGCCCGCGCCAGCATCCGGTCGGTGCCCTCAGGCCCCTCCACGGCGAGGACGCGGTCGCCGGCCACGGCCACGGCCTGCCCCAGATCGTGAGACGAGAGCGCCTCCAGCACGGCGCGCCCAGCGCGGATCGACGCGGCCGCCCCGGCATCCGGTGTCCGGCACCCCAGGGGTCCCTCAGGGCACAGCAGGTCCGGGGCGGCCTCATGGACGCCAATGACCCGGTGGCCCTCCTCCTCCACCAGCGCGAGCGCGGCGCGCAGGAGGCGATCGTCGCCGCCGCCCGCAATGGCCCGCAGGGCCTCCCGGTTGCGCAGGGCAGCGCCGGCATTGAGGATCGCGGCCGGGCTCGGCCGGGCGACGCCGCCGGCCGGCACCACGAGCGCCGGCCCCCAGCGCCGCAGCAACTTCAGGGTGGCGGCGAGGTCGAGGAGATCGACCGTGGCGTCGGCGACCCCGCGCAGGACCGGCCCCGTGAAGCCGCGCAACGCGATGACCCGGAAGGGTCGCTGCGTCCGGCGCAGCGACTCGGCGACGAGTTCCGGCAGGCGTCCGGCCCCGGCGATCAGGACCAGAGCCCCCTCGGGCACGGGATCGGCCTCGGCCACGGCTCGGCCGTTCAGGCGGCGCTGATCGGGGTCGGGAGCTCGCGCGGCGTGCAGATCGAGCGCTTGCCGCCGAGCCGGATGAAATCGAGGATCTCGCGAACCGCCGCGTGCGATTCGAAGGTCGCGGCCACGTCCTCGACGCGCTCCATCAGCGTGCCCTCCGGGGCGAAGAGCAGTCGGTAGGCGCGCCGCAGGGCGTGAATGTCCTCGCGGGCGAAGCCGCGGCGCTGCAGGCCGATGATGTTGAGCCCCGACAGGTAGGCCCGGTTGCCCAGCACCATGCCGTAGGGGATGCAGTCGTTCTCCAGGCCTGACAGGCCGCCCACGAAGGCATGCGCGCCGACCCGGGCGAACTGGATCACGGCGGCGCCGCCGCCGAGGATCGCATAATCGCCCACGCTGCAATGGCCCGCCAGCATGACGTTGTTGGAGAAGATCACGTGCGCGCCGACGCGGCAATCGTGGCCCACGTGGGAATTCGCCAGGAAGGTGCAGTGATCGCCGACCACGGTCTCCAGGCCGCCGCCGCTGGTGCCGGGATTCATGGTCACGCCTTCCCGGATCAGGCAGTCGGCGCCGATCGTCAGGGTCGAGGCCTCGCCCCGGTACTTCAGATCCTGCGGCGGATGACCGATCGACGCGAAGGGGAAGATCCGCGTGCGGGCTCCGACGGTGGTGCGGCCCGCCAGCACGACGTGGCTGATCAGCTCGCAGTCCCGCCCGAGGACCACCTCGGGGCCGACGTGGCAGAACGGTCCGATGCGCGCCCCGTCACCGATCTCGGCGCCGGACTCGACGACGGCGCTCGGGTGGATGAAGGGGGCGCTCACTCCGTCACCAGCATGGCGCTGATCTCGGCCTCGGCGACCAGCGTGCCGTCGACGCGGGCCTCGCCACGGAACCACCACATGGTCCGGCGCTGATTCAGCTTCGTCATATGGAAGCGCACCTGATCCCCGGGGGTGACGGGCTTGCGGAACTTGCACTTGTCGATGGTCATGAAGAACACCTGCTTGGTGTTCCGCCCGTCCGCCCGGATGTGGCGGCAGCAGATCGCACCCGCCGTCTGCGCCATGCCTTCGATCAGGAGCACCCCCGGAAAGACCGGCATGTCCGGGAAATGGCCCATGAATTGCGGCTCGTTGGCCGTGACGTTCTTGATGCCGACGCAGGACTCGTCCCGGTCGATCTCGACGATGCGGTCCACCATCAGGAACGGATAGCGGTGCGGCAGCAGCTCCAGCAGCGTCTGGATATCGGCTATGCCCAGCTCGGTGCCGGTCTCGCGCGCCGCCTCACTCATCGAAATCCGCACCTCGACTTGCCGCCCGCAGCGGCCTGAATCCGGCCGCCATCGACGAACGGAGCGCCCTCTTCGGCAGAAATCGCCGGAAGCGCAAGGCCTTCCCGGTCACGCGCCGTCGTCGGAGGCATCCTTCCCCGACCGTTCGGCGAGGCGCGCCAGGGTCGTCAGTTCGCGGAACCAAGCCCGCACAGGCTTGGCGGGCGTTCCGCCCCAGCGGCTGCCCGGCGGCACGTCCCGGTTGACGTTGGACGAGCCGGCAATCTGTGACCCGCGGCCGATCCGCAGGTGGCCGACGACCCCGACCTGCCCGCCGAGGACGACGTAATCCTCGAGCGTGGTCGAGCCCGAGATGCCGACGCCCGACACGATGATGCAGTGGCGGCCGATCACGACGTTGTGGGCGATCTGTACGAGGTTGTCGATCTTGGTTCCCTCACCGATCACGGTGTCGCGGGAGGCCCCCCGATCGACCGTGGTGTTGGCGCCGATCTCGACATCGTCCTGGACGATCACCCGCCCGACCTGCGGCACCTTGAGATGGGTCGCGCCCATGGCGAAGCCGAACCCGTCCTGGCCGAGCCGCGCACCCGGATGGAGGATCACCCGGTTTCCGAGAAGGGCGTGACTGAGCGTCGACCCGGCCCCGATCGCGCAGTCGCGCCCGATGCGGACGCCCGGGCCGATCACCGCGTTCGGGCCGATCACGGTTCCGGCGCCGATCTCGGCGTCAGGCCCGATTACGGCGCCCGGATCGACGGTGACGCCGTCCTCGAGACGGGCGTCGGGATGGACATGGGCGCCGGGTGCGATGCCGCGGGCGGCGAATTGCGATCCGGGACGGAGGGCGTCCGGATGAAGGCGCCCGAGCAGGGTCGCGTACACGCGGTAGGGATCGCGACACACCAAGGCGACAGTGTCGGCCGGGCAGCGGGCGGCGAACCGTGGGGAGACCAGGCACACGCCCGCACGCGTGGCGGCGAGGGCATCGCCGTAGCGGGCATTGTCCATGTAAGCGAGATGCTCCGGGCCGGCGCTCTCCAGGGAGGCGGCACCGATGAGCCGCTGCTCCGGATCCGCCCCCGAGGGCAGGGTCGTACCAGCGGCCGCTGCGATCTCGGCCAGGGCGAGGCCGGTGGCGGCGGTGAAGAAGACGGGATCTGTCATGTGCGATAACGCGCCGACCGGGATGATCCGGCCGGCGCGCGAGGCTGTGATCAGAAGCGCGAGCCGCCGGAGAAGCGGAACGCCTGGGTCTGATCCTTGCCGATATGACCGTACTTGCCGAGGATCGGGACGAACACCTTCTCACCCTCGTCCTTCGTCAGAGCGTAGGCGTAGTCGAACCGGATCGGGCCGAGCGGCGAGTTCCACAGGATGGAGGCGCCGATCGAGGAGCGGATCGCGGACGTATCGCGGACGTTCACGCATTCCGGCTCGACGCCGATCGTGAAGGCGTTGAAGTTACACTTTCCGGTCTGCGGCGAGATGCCGTTGATGAACGCATCGCCGTTCACGTTGAACGCCCTCTGGCCGTGGTAGCCGAACAGCGTGCCGGCATCGGCGAAGAGCGCGCCCTTCAGGCCCAGATCGCGCGGAACCGCAGGAAGCGGGAACTGCACTTCGAGGGTACCGCCGATATAGGTCGAGCCGCCGATCGCGTTCGAGCGCGCATCGGCGATGCCGACGTCGCGCGGACCGATGCCGTTCGGCGCGAAACCGCGAACGAGCGACGGGCCGAGGAAGAACTGGTCGGTCACACGAAGCGGATCGTTGTTGAGCGACGAGATGTGGCCACCCTGGAAGCGGATGAAGCCGACCACGTCCTCGAAGATCTCCTTGTAGTAACGCGCATCGGCGGTCACGCGGAAGAACTTCGAGTCGCCGCCCAGCCCCGCGACGTCGGGCTTCAGTTCGGCGTAGAGGCCGTTCCGCGGTGCGCCGATCACGTCCAGCGTCGAGTAGGCGAGCGTCAGGCCGGCCAGCGAGGTCAGCGTATTGCCCTGCGAACCCTTGATGGCGATCGAGGCTTCGCCGTCATACGCACAGTTCGGATAGACCGACTGACCGCCGATGTTCCGACCCGTGTTCGGGTCGATCGTCCCGGCCGCGTAGGTGGCGGTGTAGCCCGGGATCGGGATCGAGCAGTCGTTGTACGGCCGCTTGAGGGTGTTCGGCACCTTCAGCTCGGTGTTGTACAGCGAGTAGCGCAGCGTGATGCCGAACTCCTCGGTGATCGGCAGGCCGAGGCGCAGCTGGCCGCCGTAAACCGTAGTCTCGTAGCGCGAGTACCGGGTCAGGTCGGAGTACTTGTAGAAGGCATCGAAGCCGGCGGCGAGCCGGTAGCCCAGGAAGTAAGGCTCGGTGAACGAGAAATCGACGCCGCGCGAGTACTGGCCGCCCGTGCCGGCGAGCCGGACGTACTGGCCGCGACCGAGGAAGTTCGACTCGGAAACCGAGACCTCGCCGATGATGCCGTCCTGGGTGGAGTAGCCGCCCGCCACCGAGAACGAACCCGTGGGCTGATCCTCGACGTCGATGTTGATGACCACGCGGTCAGGCGCCGAGCCCGGCTCGTTGGAGAAGCGGACCTTCTTGAAGAAGCCCAGGCCGTTCAGGCGCCGCTCGGCGCGGTCGGTCAGCACGCGGTTGTAGGCATCGCCTTCCGCGATATCGAGTTCGCGGCGGATCACGTAGTCGCGGGTGCGGGTGTTGCCGCGGATGTTGATGCGCTCGACGTAGACGTGCGGGCCATCCTCGACCACGAAGCCCAGGGAGACCTGGTGGCTCCCCGGATCGCGCTGGCCGGTGGGACGGACCTGCGCGAACGGATAGCCGGCGCGGTTGACCTCGCGGGTGACGTTGTTGAGCGTCTTCTCGACGTCGTCGGCGTTGTAGACGTCGCCCACGGCGGTGGCGACATCGCTGTCGAGCTTCGTCGTGTCGAGGCCCGGCAGACGCGAATCCACCTGGACGGCCCCGACCTTGTACTGCTCGCCCTCGTTCACCGTGACGGTGATGACGTAGCCGGACTTGTCGCCCTCGACGTAGCGCGCGTCGGCGTTGACCACCTGAAAGTCGGCATAGCCGTTCTTCAGGTAGTAGCGGCGCACCTGATCGAGGTCGTTGGTGATGCGGTCCGGATCGTAGACGTCGGAGGTCTTGATGAACGACAGGAAGTTCATCTCCGAGGAGCTCATCAGCCCCTTCAGGGTCCGCTCCGAGAAGGCGTTGTTGCCGACGAAGTTGATCGAGAGGATGCCGGTCTTATCGCCCTCGTCGATCTGATAGATCACGTCGACGCGGCCGTTGGGCAGGTCGACCGTCCGGTAGGTCACCTTGGCGGTCCCGCGGCCGAAGCGCTTGTAGACGTCGCGGATGCGGGCGAGGTCGGCGTTGATGATCGCCTCGCTGTAGGGGCCCCGCGCCTTGGCCTCGACCACCCCCTCGAGGGTGCCCTTCTCGATCTTCTTGTTGCCCTCGAAGACCACGCGGTTGATCAGGTTGTTCTCGCGGACGGTCACCACCGTGCGGCCGCCGGACTGGGCGACCTTCACGTCGGAGAACATCCCGCTCGCGAGCAGGTTGCGGCGGGCCTCCTCGGCCGAACCCGACGCCGTCCCGGTCACGTAGGACCGGATCGTGTCGGCATCGACGCGCTGGTTGCCCTGGACGACGATCTGCTGCGCCTGTGCGGCCCCGCTCAGGACGACGCCAAGACCCGCAGTGACTAGGACGATGGTTTTCCGCACCGACTTCCGTCGGGGCTTCCCCGTCAACGACATCATGCAATCGCCCGTTTCTGTTCTGGTCGCGGGGGTTAGCCCGTCACAGGCGACCGTTGATCGGCCGTCCCGTCACCTGGTCCAAGCGTGGCTTCGGTCCAAGCGTAGCTCTTAGCGGGATTCCCCTGCCAAGCAAACGCGCGGTCGGCCATCGTCAGGGGATTTTGGGGGGTCGTGGCCTTCGCGCCACTTAACGGTGCCGTCACCCTGCCGACAATCCGCGGATCGTGGTGAACGGGACGTAAACGCCTGTGCCCACGGGCGTTTTCAGGCCCGCTCCCGTTCCCGCAAACACGATGGTAACCGTGTTTCGCACCGCCGCGACGGCGCCATCGAGGCCGYGGCCGGGCGAGATCGCGGCGGCATTGGGGCACCCTTTCCGGTGGAGATCCGGCGGAACCGCCGGACCCCGCGGTGGTCCGGGATCAGGTGTTGCGCCAGGAGGCACCGAGATTGAGGATATCGTTCCAGGCGGCGAACAGCATCAGCATCAGAACCAGGGCGAGGCCGATGCGGAAGCCGATCTCCTGGGCGCGCTCGCTGAGCGGACGGCCGCGCACGATCTCGAAGGCGTAAAACAGGAGGTGGCCGCCATCGAGCAGCGGCACCGGAAACAGGTTCAGGAGACCGATCGAGACGGAGAGCAGCGCGATCAGGCCGACGAGGCCGCCGACGCCCCCGGTCTTGGCGACCTCGCCGGAGACGCGGGCGATGCCGATGGGGCCGGACAGCTGGTCGGCGGATTCGCGGCCCGTGGCGAGCTTGCTCAGATACGAGAAGGTGCGCTCGACCACGAAGTAGGTCTCGCGCACGCCGAGATCCAGGGAGTCCAGCGCCCCGTACCGCACCAGCTTGGCCTCCGAACCCGCCGGCGACCGGATGCCGAGACGGCCGATCCGGTGGCGGCCGAAGGGCGTCTTCTCCTCGAAGGTGGCCGGCGTCGCCTGGATGGTGATGGGCTGCTCGTTGCGCTCGACCGTGAAGGTCAGCGGCGTGCCGGCGCTGCCGGTCACCGTGCGGTACATGGCGTTGAAGTCGCCGATCTTCTCGCCGTCGATAGCGGTGATCACGTCACCGGGCTGGAAGCCGGCCTGGGCGGCGACACTGCCCGCCTCTACCGCAGAGACCCGGGCGGGCAGCTCGTAGCGACCGCCGAGCCAGATCGCGCCGGCGAACAGCAGGATCGCCAGGATGAAGTTCGCCACCGGCCCGGCGGCGACAATGGCGGCGCGCTTGGACACCGGCTGGGTCGGGAAGCTGATTGCCCGCTCCTGCGGGGTCATCCGGGCGACGGCCTCGGGATCGGGCACGCTGGCGCCGTTCACGTCGCCGTGAAACTTCACATAGCCGCCGAGGGGGATCGCGCAGAGCTTCCAGCGGGTCCCGCGGCGATCGTTGAAGCCGAACAGCTCCGGCCCGAAGCCGAGCGAGAAGGCGTGCACGCCGACGCCGCACCACCTCCCGACCAGGAAGTGCCCCATCTCGTGCACGAAGACGACGACGGTGAGCACGAACAGGAATGGGATCACCGCGCCGAAGAAACTGCCGGCGGTGCCGCCCATCGCATTGAGGAAGTCCATGAGCCGTTCCCTGGCCGTCGTCGCGCCGGCTTCTCGGGCCAGGCATCGCACCAGTCTAGCAGATCGGCGGTGCCGACCGCCAACGCAATCCTGCGTGCCGGTCGCGCGAGGTCGCACGCGCCGTCCGCTTCCGCACCGGCCGGCCGATCCTCAGATGGCCCCCGTCAATGGCCGCCTCCGCCGCCGCCCACGGCGATCGGACGCCGGATCATCGGAACGGCACAGGCCATGGCTAGGAACAGCACCGTGAGGGCCAGGAACACGTCCTCGAACGCCATCACCAGGCCCTGGATGCGCACCGTGTTGGACAGGGCCTTCAGCGCCATGTCGGACGCGGCGCTGCCATAGGCATCGAAGCCCTGCCGCATCGTGTCGAGGCGCTCCAGCGCGGCCGTGTTCGCCCAGGTGAAGCGCTCGTGGAGGCGCGAGAGGTGGAGGTCCCAGCGGTCGTTGAGGATCGTGTTGATCAGGGCGAGGCCGACGGCCCCGCCGAGGTTGCGCGTCAGGTTGAAGAGCCCGGACGCATTCTTCATGCGCGCCGGCGGCAGCGTCCCGAGGGCGATGTTGTTGATCGGGATCATGCACAGCATCAGCGAGCAGCCGCGCAGCACCTGCGGCAGCAGCAATTCGTAGAAGTCCCAGTCCTTGGTGAGCCCGGTGACGATCCAGGTGCCGCAGGCGAAGCCGACGAATCCGATCCCCATCATGATCCGCGGATCGACCTTCCCGGACAGCCGGCCGGCGATGGGAGCGGTGGCGAACATGCACAGGCCGGAGACGAACATCGTCTCGCCGATCATCAGCGCCGAATAGCCCCGTACGCGGGCGAGATAGACCGGGTAGATGTAGGTCAGCCCGTAGAGCCCGATGCCGAGCACGAAGCTCGCGACGCAGCCGCTGGCGAAGTTACGGTCCGAGAAGGCCCGCAGATCGACGATCGGCTGCTTGGCGGTGAAGACCCGCCAGAAGAACAGCAGCGCCGATATCCCGCAGACCGCCGCACAGGCGAAGACCGTCTCGTCCTGAAGCCAGTCGTGATTCGGTCCCTCCTCGAGCACGTATTCGAGACAGCCGAGGAAGCCGGCCATGAAGGCGAGTCCGGCCCAGTCGAACGACTTGATCAGGCCGTAGTTGGGCTGGTCGAAATCGACCAGGATCCAGGTCGAGACCGTCACGAAGATTCCCGGCACGACGTTGATCAGGAACAGCCAGTGCCAGGACATCAGGTCGGTGAGGTAGCCGCCCACCGTGGGTCCGATGGTCGGCGCGAGGGTCGCCACGAGGCCGATCATCGGCGACACAATGGTCCGCTTGGAGGGCGGGAAGATCGTGAAGGCCGCGGCGAACACCGTTGGGATCATGCCGCCGCCGATGAAGCCCTGAAGCGCCCGCCAGACGATCATCTCGCCGATCGACGACGAGGTGGCGCACATCAGGCTCATGACGGTGAAGCCGCCGGCCGAGATCGCGAACATCCAGCGCGTCGAGAGCACCCGCGACAGCGTGCCGGAGAGCGGGATCGAGATGACCTCGGCGATGAGGTAGCTGGTCTGGACCCAGGGGATCTCGTCCCCCGAGGCCGAGAGGCCGGCCTGGATCTCGTTCAGGGAGGCCGAGACGATCTGGATGTCCAGGATCGCCATGAACATGCCGAACACCATGCAGACGAACGCCACCATGCGGCGGCGGTCGAGGGGCGGCTCGGCGGCGCGGGCGGGCGCTCCCGGCGCGAGGGCGGCGGTGGCGGCCATGAACGGTCTCAGCGGCTCGCGGTGCTGACGGGCTGGGCGGCCGAGGCCCGGTCCAGCACCGACCGATCCGCACCGGAACGGGTATCGACCCGGACGACGACCGACAGGCCCGGACGCAGCAGGCCCTCGCGGGCGACGTCCTCGGGCACGCGGACACGCACAGGCAGGCGCTGGACGATCTTGGTGAAGTTCCCCGTCGCGTTGTCGGGTGGCAGCAGGCTGAACACCGAGCCGGAGGCCGGCGAGAACGATTCCACCACCGCGTGGATCTCGCGGTCGGGATAGGCGTCGACCGTCACCGTCACCGGCTGGCCCGGACGCATGCGCTGGACCTGGGTCTCCTTGAAGTTCGCGTCGATCCGCACACTCTGGAGCGGCACGAGGGCGGCAATCCGCGTGCCGGGGCCGACATAGGCGCCGGCCTCGACGGCCTTGTTGCCCACCACGCCGTCGAAGGGGGCACGGATCACCGTGAAATCGAGGTCGCGGCGCGCCCGGTCCACGGCGGTGCGGAGTTCCGCCGCCAGGCTCTCCGCCTCGCGCTTCTGCGCCTGGAGGACGTCGACGTTGGCGCGGGCGGCGACCAGGCCGGCCTCCATGGCCTTGACCGACGCCTCGGTCCGGTCGCGGTCGGCGCGGGTCTGATCGATGCGCGACTTGGCGACGTAATCCGCCTGCATCTGCGTCGACCGTATGAAATCGGCCTGGGCGCGGACGGCGTCGGCGCGCGTCGCATCGAGTTGCGCGGCGGCTTGGGCGACCTGCGCCTGCGCGGCTTCGGTCTGGCGGGCGATGCGGGTGATGGTGCTCTGTTGCGTCGCGAGCTTGTCCTGCGCCGCCTGAAGGGCGAGGCGGTAATCGCCATCGTCGAGCTTGGCGATCACGTCGCCCTTCTTCACCGACAGGCCGTTCACCACCGGTACGGCGTCGAGGTAGCCCGACACCTTCGCGGCGAGCACCGAGATGTCGGCCTGCACATAGGCATCATCCGTCGAGACGAAGAACCGTCCGACTGACCACCATTGCCATCCCTCGTAGGCCCCGCCGATCGCGGTGGCGAACAGCAGGACGAGAAGGACGAACCTCTTGAGCGGACGCCTGCGGGGCGCTGTCGTCTCCGGCGCGGCCCGATTCGACTCTACCGCCGGCATCGGAGCGGAGACCGGTGCACGTGGCGCAGGATGCTCGGCCCGATCCTCGTCGCCGGCCTCGATACGGGCGTCGATGCCGGAATGGGGTCGATCCGCGTCCTCGCGAAGGGACATCTGACGCCTCAAGACTGATGACCGAACCGTTCGGTCAGTGAACGGGCACGTCTTGACGCGCCGTCGAAGAAGCCGCAGGTTATGTTGACCGAACGGTTCGGTCAAGCGCGGCAGCGCCTCGGAGGTGGAGCGGAACGATGGCTCAGGGTGCGGTGCTGGAGCGGCAACAGGCTCAGTACGAGGGCGACAAGCGTCGGCAGATCCTCGACGGCGCACGGACCGTTTTCCTGGCGGCCGGGTTCGACGGTGCCAGCATGGGCGAGGTCGCCCGGGCAGCGGGCGTCTCGAAAGGGACGCTCTACGTCTACTTCGACAGCAAGGAAGACCTGTTCGAGGCGCTGATCATTCAGGAGAAGTCCAGCCTGGCCGAGGCTCTCTTCACCCTCGACGCGGAGAACCCCGATGTGCCGGGCGTCCTAACCCGGCTCGGCACGAGCTTCCTGACGGAAATGTGCCGGCCCGAACACGTGTCGGTGGTCCGGATGGTGATCGGTGCCTGCGAGAAATTCCCGCGCTTCGGCCAAGCCTTCTACGAGGCAGGGCCGGCCTGCGGCGTCGAGCGCCTGTCGGCTTACCTCGACGCGCAGGTCGAGGCCGGCCGGCTGAGGATCGCCGATACGGAACTCGCCGCCCGTCACTTCCTGCATCTCTGCCAGGCCGGCTTGCTGACCCGCCTGCTGTTCCGGGCCGGCGGGGTCGCGAGCGAGGCGGAGACGCGCCATCAGGTCGACGAGGCGGTGCGGATGTTCCTGGCCGGCTACGGCGCGCTCCGCTGAAAGAAACCGCTCGCGACGGAGAAGAAGGCCGTCAGCCCGCCGCGCGCAGTTCCGGCAGGACCTCGGCACTCCAGATCCGGACATGCGCATCGATGGCGAGGGCCTCGTCGACGTCGGCCGGGGCGGTCCGGTACGACCCGGCGAAATGCGTGCAGGCGCGCTCGACCAGATCGCTGATCCCATAGAAGCCGATCCGGCCGGCGATGAACGCCGCCACCGCGATCTCGTTGGCCGCATTCATCACGGTCGGCGCCGCACCGCCGGCGGCCAGGGCCGCCCGGGCGATCCGCAGGCACGGGAATCGCGCCTCGTCCGCCGCCTCGAAGGTCAGCGACCCGAGCGTCACGAAGTCGAGGGACCGTCCCCGCTGGATGGTGAGGCGGTCGCCGAGGCCGAGGCAGTGCGAGATCGGCACCCGCATGTCGGGCAGCGCCAGCTCGGCGGTGACGGCGCCGTCGAGCCAGTAGACCATCCCGTGGATCACCGATTGCGGGTGCACGACGACGTCGAGGCGCTCCGGCTCGATGCCGAACAGGTGGTGCGCCTCGATCAGTTCGAGGCCCTTGTTCATGAGGCTGGCCGAATCGATGTTGATCTTCATGCCCATCGACCAAGTCGGATGGGCGGCCGCCTCGGCCGCGGAGGCGGCGGCGATCCGCTCGCGGCTCCACGTGCGGAACGGTCCGCCCGAGGCCGTGATCATCATGGTGCGGACGTCGGCGAGCGGCCGGCCGGCGAGCGCCTGGCTCAGGGCATCGTGCTCGGAATCCATCGGCAGGATCGTGGCCCCGTAGCGCGCGGCGTCGCGCATGAACGCGTCGCCGGCACAGACCAAGCTCTCCTTGTTGGCGAGCGCGACCTTGCGGCCGAGGCGGAGCGCCGCGTGGGTCGATTTCAGGCCGGCCGCGCCGCTCACCGCCGCGACGACGATGTCGGCATCCCGGGCGACCGCCTCCATGACGGCCCCCTCCCCGGCCCCATTGGGGATGCCGGAGCCGGACAGTGCCTCGGCGAGCGCCGGGCCGGCCGATTCGTCGGCGAGGGCCGCGAAGGATGCATTCAGCTCCCGCGCGACCTTGGCCAGCGCGACGGGATCCCGGCCGCCCACGAGGGCACCGACGCTGAACCGGTCCGCATGCTGGGCGAGCAGGTCGGCGGTGGAGCGGCCGATCGAGCCGGTGGCGCCGAAGACGGTGACGACCTGGGTCACGGGTTCAACTCCCTCATCGTCACGGGATCAGACCGCCCCCGCGCAGGGCCAGGTAGAGAGCCGCCAGAACGGCGACCGCGAAGAAACCGTCGAGCCGGTCCATGACGCCGCCATGACCCGGGATGATCTTGCCGGAATCCTTCACGCCGTAGCGGCGTTTCAGACCAGATTCGATGAGGTCCCCCGCCTGGCTGAGGATCGAGGCCACGGCACTCACGCCCGCCACCACCGGGAGGGAGGCGGCGCTGGGCAGGGTCATGCCGGCAAGATCGGCGATGACCGGGACGAGTGTCCCGGCCGCGACCGCGCCGATCAGGCCCCCGATCGCGCCGGACCAGGTCTTGTTGGGCGAGACCCGGGGCATCAGCTTCGGTCCGCCGATCTTCCGGCCGGCGAAATATGCGGCGATGTCGGTGGACCAGACCACCGCGAACATCCAGGCCGGCCCGACGAGGCCGATGGCGGGGTCATCGCGCAGGGCCACGGGCACCGCCGCGATCGCCGCCGCGCCGAGCACGCCGACGAGAGCCCGCAGCCGTCCCCGGCCGGTCCGCGCCACCGTGGCGCAGGCGGCGGCGCCCAGCAGCAGGACGGCGATGCAGGCCGAGGCCGGGGCGCCGCCGCGCTGGCAGAGGAGCAGGGCGCCGAGCGTCGCGGCCCCCAGGGCGATCAGCATCTCGCGGGGCTCGGTGCGGCTCATCACCATCCACTCGGCGAAGCCGACGATGCCGGCAGCGAGCCAGATCCCCGCGAACGGCCAGCCGCCATAGACGAGCGCGGCCAGCACGCCGCCCCCGAGCACGAGGCCCGAGGCGACGCGCAGCCACAGCTCGCGCCGCCCCGAGGGACGCGCGGCCGGTGCGGCGGCGGAGGTCACAGGCGTCTCGGCCTGCGCCTCAGACCTGCATGATTTCCTTCTCCTTGGAGGCCAGCACGCCGTCGATCTCGGAGATGAACTGATCAGTCGCCTTCTGTACGTCGGCGGCCTGGCGCTTCTCGTCATCCTCCGAGATGGCGCTGTCCTTCAGGAGCTTCTTTAGGTGGTCGAGCCCGTCCCGGCGAACGTGGCGCACGGCGACGCGCGCCTCCTCGGTGTACTTGTGGGCGACCTTGACCATCTCCTTGCGGCGCTGCTCGTTCATCTCGGGGATGCGGAGCCGGATGGTCTGCCCCTCGGTCTGCGGGTTGAGGCCGAGGTCGGATTCGCGGATCGCCTTCTCCACGGCCGTGACCATGCTGCGGTCCCAGACCGAGATCGACAGGAGCCGGGGCTCCGGCACGCTGACCGTGGCGACCTGGGCCATCGGCATCATCGAGCCGTAGGCATCCACCTGGATCGGGTCGAGCAGCGAGGGCGTCGCACGGCCGGTGCGCAGGGATCCGAGGTCCTTCGAGAGCGAGGAGACCGCGCCCTGCATCCGGCGCTTGAGGTCGTTGAGGTCGAATTCCGGTGTGGCCATGATGGTCGTCCCGACACGTCTGACGTTGTCTTGAGCCCGGCTTGGGCAGTCGCGGCCTCAATGGACGAATTTCTTCAGGGCCGCAAACCGTTGCGCCGGCATTCCCGCCGCGGCGTCAGGGCACAACGAGGGTCGAGGGTGCCTCGCCCGACAGGATCGCGGCAATGGAGCTCGGCGGGTGCAGCGATCCGACGAGGATCGACAGCCGGCTCTCCCGGGCCAGGGCGAAGGCCGCCGTGTCCATGACCTTGAGATCGCGGGCGATAGCCTCGTCGTGGGTGATCCGGTCGTAACGGGTGGCGCTCGGATCCTTCTTGGGATCGGCCGAATAGACGCCGTCGACCTGCGTGGCCTTGAGAACCGCGTCGCAGCGCAGCTCGGCGGCGCGCAGCACCGCGGCGGTGTCGGTGGTGAAGAACGGATTGCCGGTGCCACCGGCGAGGACGACCACCTGACCCTTGTCCAGATGATGGAGCGCAGGCTGGCGGGCATAGGTCTCGCAGATGGTCGGCATCGAGACCGCCGACATCGTGCGCGCCTGGACGCCCGCGGCGTTGAGCGCCGTCTCGATGGCCAGGGAGTTCATGACGGTGGCCATCATGCCGAGCGAATCCCCGGTCGCTCGGTCGATCCAGCCGGCCGCCGAGATCCGCGCGCCGCGGATCATGTTGCCGCCGCCAACCACGATGGCGATCTCGGCGCCCGCCTCGATGGTGCGGGCGATGTCCTCGGCCAGCCCCGCCAGCGTCGGCGGGTGCAACCAGTAGCCGTCCGGGGCGGCGAGCGCCTCACCCGACAGCTTCAGCAAGATCCGGCGAAACGGCGTCGTATCCGGCATCGGGGTTCCCGGCTCCATCCCGCATCGCGCAAGCCGGGAGGCTTCTACGTCAGGCGCGGGAGCCACGTCGAGGGGTTCCGGGCGATCCGGCGCGCCGCACCGGTCGAATCGCAACCGACGCTTGAGGCCGCGTGGATGAAGCGCCCGCATATCGGGCGCGGCGCCGGCACGCGCGAAGGCGCGCCGGCGCCGGCTGTCAGCTGCCCGCCAGGACGCCGACGGCGCCCAGGACGGTCATCACGAGACCGGACGCGAACACGCCGATCATCAGGTAGGAGAAGGATTTCAAAGCCATGCCGACGAGATAGCGCAGCGCCGCAAATCGAGGTGTGCGCCGCAGCACGATCCGCAGCGGAACGCTTTCGCAGGTCCAGAAACGAGCAGCCCCGCCCGGCTTGCGCCGGGCGGGGTTGCTCTCGCTGCGGTCCGGCGCGCCGGGTGATCGAACCGCCGTCAGGCGCGACCGGCCTGCTGTGCGACCTCGGTGGCGAAGTCCGGCCCGTCTTCCTTCTCGATGCCCTCGCCCAGCGCGTAGCGGACGAAGCCCATGAGGGCGACCGGACCGCCGACCTTGGAGCCGGCTTCCTTCAGGACCTGGCTGACCGTCTTCGAGCCGTCATGCACGAAGGGCTGATCCAGGAGGGTGACCTCCTTGTAGTAGCTCTTCAGGCCGCTCTCGACGATCTTGGCGAGGACGTGGTCCGGCTTGCCGGCATTCTTCTCGCGCAGGATGTTCGACTCGCGCTCGACCGTGGCGGCGTCGACGCCCGAGGCGTCCAGCGCCACAGGATTGGTCGCCGCGATGTGCATGGCGATCTGGCGGCCAAGAGCCGAGAGCGCGTCGACGTCGCCCTCGGACTCGAGCGCCACGAGCACGCCGATCTTGCCGAGGCCCTCGGAAATCTGGTTGTGCACGTAGGAGGCGATGACGCCCTTCTTGACCTCGAGCTTGGCGACGCGGCGCAGGTTCATGTTCTCGCCGATGGTGGCGATCAGAGCCTGCAGCTTCTCCGAGACGGTCTCGGTGGCGCCCGGGAAGTGGGCCGCCTGGAGGCCTTCCAGCGTGCCGTCGGTGTTGAGCGCGATCTTGGCGGCTTCGCGGGCGAAGGCCTGGAAGGCGTCGTTGCGGGCGACGAAGTCGGTCTCGGAGTTCACCTCGACCACGGCGGCGTGGTGGCCGGCGGACTCGACGGCGACGAGGCCCTCGGCGGCGACGCGGCCGGCCTTCTTGGCGGCCTTGGCGAGACCCTTCTTGCGGAGCCAGTCAACGGCGGCCTCGATGTCGCCCTGCGTCTCGTTGAGCGCGCCCTTGCAGTCCATCATGCCGGCGCCGGTCTTCTCCCGGAGCTCCTTCACCATCGCGGCGGTGATGTTGGCCATGGCGGTCCCTTTCGTACGGTCTGGATGCGAGAGGCCCGGCGCGCGGGTGAGCGGCCGGGCCCGGTATGTCTGGAACCGCGACGGCCCGATGACGGGGCCGCCGCGAAATCCCGATGGATCAGGCCGCGGCAGCAGCCTCGACGAAGCCGCGGGCCTGCGAGACCCAGGAGTCGCGGTCGATGCGGCCGTTGAGCTTCAGCTCGGCATCGACCTTTGCGACGTCCTCGGGGGTCATCGCGGCGAGCTGCCAGTAATGGTAGATGCCGGCGTCGTTGAGCTTCTGGACGATCTGCGGGCCGGCGCCGTTGAGCTTGGTCAGGTCGTCCGGCGCGCCGCGCGGAGCGGCGAGCAGCTCGAAATGCTCGGTCGTCTCGGCAAGCATCGCGACGTCGGCCGGGTCGAGGGCATCGGACTCGACCGTGACGGCGGCGGTGTTGTCGACCGGCAGCTCCTCGGCCATCGGCTCCTCCGAGGCGCCGAGATCCATGCCCGACGAGCCCTGGGCGCGCGAGATGCCGTCGATGGCGGCCTTGGCGATCAGGTCGCAATAGAGCGCGATGGCGCGGCCGGCGTCGTCGTTGGCCGGGACGATGTGGGTGATGCCGTCCGGGTTGCAGTTGGTGTCGACGATGGCGGCCACCGGGATCCCGAGGCGGTTCGCCTCCTTGATCGCCAGCTGCTCCTTGTTGGTGTCGATCACGAACAGCAGGTCGGGCACCCCGCCCATGTCCTTGATGCCGCCGAGCGCCTTCTCGAGCTTATCCTTCTCACGGGAGAGCATCAGGCGCTCTTTCTTGGTCAGGCCCGGGCCGCCGGTCTCCAGCGTCTCGGTGACCTTGCGCAGGCGCGAGATCGAGCCCGAAATGGTCTTCCAGTTGGTGAGCATGCCGCCCAGCCAGCGGGAGTTGACATAGTACTGGGCCGAGCGCTTGGCCGCCTCGGCGATCGTGTCGGCCGCCTGCCGCTTGGTGCCGACGAACAGCACGCGGCCGCCCTTGGCGACGGTGTCGCTCACCGCCTGCAGCGCCGTGTGCAGCGCCGGCACGGTCTGGGCGAGGTCGATGATGTGGATGTTGTTGCGTGTGCCGAAGATGTACGGCTGCATCTTCGGGTTCCAGCGGTGGGACTGGTGACCGAAATGGGCGCCCGCTTCGAGGAGCTGACGCATGGAAAAGTCGACGGCCATGTCTTTGTACTCTCCGGTTGGATCCGCCGCGGAGGGATGCAGCCGCCTGATACGGTCGGGCGACCACCGGAAACGCCTCATTCAGGCATGAGGCCGGCTCCGCGTGTGGGATAGGCGGGCGCTTAGCAGAGTGCGCAGGCGGAGGCAAGGAGCCGGATAGATCGCGGCGGCTGCCGTGGCGCCGGTCGCGTTCGCGGCCTCGAGCGGCGGCGGGACGCTCAGGGGGAACGCCGAACGCGCGTCGACGGGACCCGGAAAAAGGCCGCGGCTCACGCCCCCGCGAAGACCGCCGCCACGTCCTCGGACGTCATAACCCGGTGCTCCCCCGCCGCCAGATCCCCCGGCAGATCGAGGCCGCCGACCCGGTCCCGGTGCAGGGCCGCGACGTGGTTGCCGACGGCGGCGAACATTCGGCGGACCTGATGGTAGCGGCCCTCCGTCAGGGTTACCGCGCAGTGCGTTTCATCCTCGACGTCGAGGCGAACCGGCAGCAGCGGATGCGCCTCGCCCTCCAGCATCAGCGTCCCTGAGGCGAAGACCTCCGCCTCGCTGCCTGCGAGCGGCCGGTCGAGGGTCACGCGGTAGCGCTTCGCCACACCGGCCTTTGGGCTGATGATCCGGTGCAGGAGCGCGCCGTCGTCGGTGAGCAGCAGGAGGCCCGACGTTTCCTTGTCGAGCCGCCCGACCGTGGAGAGCGGCGGCTCGCGGCGTCGCCAGCGCTCGGGGAGGAGCCCGTAGACCAGCGGCCCGGCCTCCTTGTGCGAGCAGGTCACGCCCAGGGGCTTGTGCAGCATCAGGCACAGGCCGGGCAGCGGATCGATGGGGGCGCCGTCGATCGTCAGGCGATGCGGGAGATCCGGATCGAGGGCGATCCGCCCCCCCGCATCGTCGAGATCCGCGCCGTCGAGGCGAATCGCGCCGGCGCGGGCGAGGGTCTGGATCTCTCGACGCGAGCCGTAGCCGAGATTGGCGAGGAGCTTGTCCAGGCGGACGGATTTCACCGCGCTCATGCCGGCACCGCCATCACCGGCGGGCCTCGTAGACCCGGTAGCCGTTCCCCTGCACGGCCACGGCGACCTGCCGGAACGTCTCGCGGAGGGCGGCGTCGTAGGGCAGATGGGCATTGGCCACGAGCCAGAGCGCGCCGCCGGGCCGCAGCGCCTCGGCGGCCCGGGCGATGAACGCCCGGCCGAGCGCCTGGTCCTCGGCCCCGCCCTCGTGGAAGGGCGGGTTGGTGACGACGAAGTCGAGCTTGTCCGGGACGACGCCGGGCGCCCGGATGTCCGCCCAGAGAATCACCGCCCGCGGGTCGGCGACGTTGCGGCGCGCCATCTCGACGGCACGCCGGTCGATCTCGAGCAGTGTCAGGGCGGTCACGGCGTCGGAGCCGAGAACGGCACGCGACAGGATTCCCAGCCCGCATCCGAAATCCGCGCCGCGCCCCTTCATCGGCGGCAGGTTCGCCAGGAGCAGCGCCGAGCCGGGATCCAGCCTGTCCCACGAGAAGATCCCGGGCTGCGTGCACAGGGCGAGGTTGTCGACGTGCCGGGGGGCGCCCTCGTCGATTGCCTCGACGAGGCCTGCCGGGACCGGGGGGCGCTCGGTCGTGCAGATCCGGTGATGCCGGCGGGGCTGGTCGGCCGCGGTACAGCCGAACGTGGTCAGTTCCTTGGCGAGGCGGGTGCCGCCCCGATCCTTCGGGGCCAGGGCGACCATGCGGCCGCCCGGCCCCAGGGCACGCAGCACCTGTGCGAGCACGTAGCGCCGCTCGACGGTCCCGGGAGGGGCGAGCACGGTGGCGACGTCGAGGCTGTTCTCGGGCAGGTCCTCCAGCCGGGCGGCACCGGGGATCATGGGCGAGACTTGGACGGCGTCGCTCGGGACCTCGGCGAGGTCGACCGGCGGCAGGCCGTAGACGGCATGGCGCATGTACGTTTCGGGATCTGGAGAGCCGACTTCGGAACGCGAATCCGCGGCGGAGCACGGTACATCCGCGTCCGACTCGGTTTATCCGGGGGGAACACCTGGATTTATACCGGAACGGCTCGGGATTCCCAGCCCGCTGGCCGCGGCCGCGCGCGTCAGCCCCGGGGGAATTCGAGCCCCATCTCGCGGTAGCGGGCCGGATCGTCGGCCCAGTTCTCGCGCACCTTCACGTGCAGGAACAGATGGACCCGGGCGTCGGCCGCCTCGGCGATCTCGACCCGGGCCGCCTGCCCGATCGCCTTGATGGTCTGACCGCCCTTGCCGAGGACGATCGAACGCTGGCTCTCGCGCTCGACGAAGATCGTCTGCTCGATCCGCACCGACCCGTCCGGCCGGATCTGCCACTGGTCGGTCTCCACCGTGGACCGGTAGGGCAGTTCCTCGTGCAGCCGGTCGTAGATCTTTTCGCGGGTGATCTCGGCAGCCAGCATGCGCAGGGGCGCGTCCGAGACCTGATCCTCCGGGTAGAGCCACGGCCCCGGCGGCATGCGGGCGGCGAGCGCCCGCCGGAGATCCTCCACGCCGTCGCCCTTCAGCGCCGAGATCATGAAGGTCTCGGCGAAGGGCGAGACGGCGTTGAGCTTGGCGGCGAGGTCGAGCAGCCGCTCCCGCGGGATCAAGTCGATCTTGTTGAGGATCAACATCTTCTCGCGCTTCACCTCGCCGAGCCGCCCGAGGACGGCCTCCACCTCCTGATCGATGCCCTTGCGCGCATCGACCAGCAGGCAGACCGCGTCCGCGTCGGCGGCGCCGCTCCAGGCGGAATGCACCATCGCCCGGTCGAGGCGGCGCTTGGGCGCGAAGATGCCTGGCGTGTCGACCAGGATCACCTGGGCCGAGCCCTCAATGAGGATCCCCCGCACCAGCGCCCGGGTCGTCTGCACCTTCCGGGAGACGATCGAGACCTTGGTGCCGACCAAGCTGTTGAGCAACGTCGACTTGCCGGCGTTCGGCACGCCGATCAGCGCGACGAAGCCCGCCCGGGCGTCGGTGGGCGTGCCGGGAAGCGTGGCAGGGGGGGGGGACGGATCGCGCGCAGGTTCCGGGGCCGGCGCGACGCCGGGCTCGTCCCGCTGATCGTGATCGTCTTGCTCGTGCGCGCTCATGCTGTCTCCGTCGGCTCCGCGTCGGCGGAGGCCCCGATTCCCTCCCGCTCCATCAGCGCCCGGGCCGCGGCCTGCTCGGCGATCCGCTTCGACGTGCCGTCACCGAGACCGGGCTCGAGACCCTCGACCTGCACGGCGATGCGGAACCGGGGGGCGTGGTCGGGACCGGTGCGCTCCACCACCGCGTAGGTGGGGATCGGCAGGCTGCGGCCCATGGCCCATTCCTGCAGGGCGGATTTGGCGTCGCGGCCCCGTGCCGCCGCGGTCGGCTCGCCCGGACGGAAATGCGCCTCGACCACAGCCCGGGCGGCATCGAATCCGGCGTCGAGGTAGATCGCGCCGAGAATCGCCTCGCAGACATCGGCGAGGATCGTCTGGTTGCGCCGGCCGCCGCCCATCACCTCGCCCTGGCCGAGGATGAGATGCGGCCCGACCTCCCAGGAGGCGGCCACGACCGCGCAGGTCTCGCGCCGGACGAGGGCAGCCAGCCGCCGGGACAGATCGCCCTCGTCGGCCTCGGGGAAGGCGCCGTAGAGGCGGTCGGCGACCGCGAGCCCGAGCACGCGGTCGCCGAGGAATTCCAGGCGCTGGTAGCTGCCGCCGCGGCCGCTGGCCTTGCTGGTATGGGTCAGGGCGCGGGTGAGCAGGTCCTGATCGGCGAAGCTGTGCCCGATCCGCTCCTCGAGCGCGCTCAGGGGCGGCCGGGGCTTATGTGCCCGGCGGGATCGGGCATTGGCTCGGTGCTGCGCGGCGTCGTCCAAGTCCGGACCGGTCAATGGATCGACGTGAACAGGCGCGTCCAGCGCACGTGGGCCGGCCAGTTCCAGACCTGCCACGCCGGGGTGCCCTCGTCGATCGAGAAGAAGATCATCTCGGCGCGCCCGACCAGATTGGCGAAGGGCACGTAGCCGACGTTGGCGAGATCGCGCGAATCCGTGGAATTGTCGCGGTTGTCGCCCATCATGAAAAAGTGACCGGGCGGGACCGTGTACAGCTCGGTCTTGTCCCAGAAGCCGTTGTCGCCGTCGCGCTCGATGACCCGGTGGACCACCCCGTTGGGCAGAGTCTCCAGGTACTGAGGCACCTTGGTGGCCTGCCCGTAGGGATCGGTGGTCTCGTAGTCGGCGATCCGCTCGCGTTTGACCGCCTTGCCGTTGATGTTGAGCACGCCGTCGATCATCTGGATCTTGTCGCCCGGCAGACCGATCACGCGCTTGATGTAGTCGGTCGCGTTGTCCTTGGGCAGCTTGAACACCGCGATGTCGCCGCGCTTGGGATCGGCGCCCCAGATCCGGCCATCGGCCTGAATCGGAATGTATTCCGAGAGCGGCAGAGAATATTTGGAGTATCCGTAGGAATATTTTGATACGAACAGGTAGTCGCCGATCAACAGGGTCGGCACCAGCGACCCCGAGGGGATGTTGAACGGCTGGAACAGCAGCGTCCGCACCACCAGGGCGATCAGCAGGGCTTGGATGCCGACCTTCAGCGTCTCGCGGATGGTGGCCCAGGTACCAGTCTCAGCGGGTTTCCTGAGCGGCTTGCCGTCGTAATCCACGCGCGCGTTCCGTCTTCGGTTGAGGTTCGTCGCCTGCCGCCAGTGGAGCACGGCCCCACCGCGCGCGGCGTGATGTGCGGTTGTCCCGAGGAATGCGCCGCAATCGTGTCCCCTGTGAGCGGGGGTCTAGACCATGCGCGAGTCCCCCGCAACGCGCGACCGCGGCCGGCTAATCCCCGACCCGCGCCATCAACCGGCGACGGCCGCCGGCAGGGCCTCGATGACCACGAAGGCCTGGGCCATCGGCGGATCGTCGGTGAGGCTCACATGCAGGCGCGCCGAATGCCCCGGCGGCAGGAGCTCCGCGAGCCGCTCGGCCGCGCCGCCGGCGAGCCGCAGTGTCGGCTGTCCGGACGGCAGGTTCACCACCTCCATGTCGCGCCAGAACACGCCGGCGCTGAGACCGGTGCCCAGCGCCTTGGCGCAAGCCTCCTTGGCGGCGAAGCGTCGGGCGTAGCCCTCCGCGCGGGCGGCCCGCCGGTCGCAGCGCTCCCGCTCCCCGTCGGTGAACACCCGGTGGATGAAGCGCTCGCCGTGCCGCTCCAGCGTCCGGGCGATCCGACGGATGTCGCAGAGATCCGAACCGATCCCGATGATCATGGCCGCCGCGCCCGATCCATGGCGGCCCGCATGTTGCGCACCGCCCGGTCGAGGCCCACGAAGATCGCGTCGGCGATCAGCGAATGGCCGATGTTCAGCTCCCGGACCTGCGGCAGCGCCGCCACCGGGCCGACGCTGCCCAGGGTGAGGCCGTGGCCGGCATGGATCTCGAGGCCGAGGCCGGCCCCGTGCTCGGCCGCGCGCCGGATGCGGGCGAGTTCGTGGGCAGTGCGGGCCGGATCGTCCTCGAGCGCGGCCTCGCAGTAGCGGCCGGTATGCAATTCCACCACGGGCGCCCCGAGGCCGCGGGCGGCCTCCATCACGGCCGGCTCCGGTTCGACGAACAGCGAGACTCGGATGCCGGCCTCCGCAAGCGCCCGGATGCGCGGCGCGAGGTGATCATGGCCGCCGATGATGTCGAGGCCCCCCTCGGTGGTGCGCTCCTCGCGCTTCTCAGGCACGAGACAGGCGGCATGGGGCCGGGTGTCCAGGGCGATCACCACCATCTCGTCGGTGGCCGCCATCTCGAAATTGAGCGGCACGGACAGGCCGCGCTTCAGGGCCGCGATGTCGGTGTCGCGGATGTGGCGCCGGTCCTCGCGCAGGTGCGCGGTGATGCCGTCGGCACCCGCCTCCACCGCGAGCAGGGCCGCCCGGACCGGGTCCGGATAGTCGCCGCCGCGGGCGTTCCGGACGGTCGCGACGTGGTCGATGTTGACGCCGAGGCGCAGCTTCTCGGAGGTCATCGGCTCGTTGGTCCCCATCTCGGCGCGATGCGACAGGCGCGGGACAGGCTCGGAGGATGCGCCGCGCCCGCACGCATGGCGGCGATATGCTGGCGATCGCGCGCCACGGCAAGACGGTTGGGGCCGCGTGCCTCAGGATGGACCAATGCGCTCCGCCGGGAATGGATGACACCCCGGCGAAAGCGCGCCCCTCAGGACGAGACGGTCAGGGAGAAGGCCTGGCGCCGCTCCACGACGGCGGCACCTGACCGGGACCGCCGTGAACCGGACCCGTCGTTCAGGCGAGGCGCAGGCGCGACCGGCCTTCCTTGCGCTCGGGCAACGTATCGAGGGCGGTCTTGACGATGGTTTTGGCGTCGAGCCCGGCCTCGGCGTACATCTTCTCCGGGCTGTCGTGGTCCTGGTAGGTGTCCGGCAGCGTCAGCGTCCGCACCCGCACCCCGCCCGCGTCCAGCG